>JBHBXR010000125.1:0-4332 GCA_041795785.1 Mesocricetibacter sp. | reverse complement strand
GGTGATTGACTTCCCGATGTTCGAACGTGATGAAGAAGGCAATTTAGCCGCGATGCACCACCCGTTCACCTCACCGAAAGATTTCAGCCCGGAACAGCTTGAAGCGGATCCGACAAGCGCCGTGGCAAACGCCTACGATATGGTGATCAACGGTTACGAAGTGGGCGGCGGATCGGTGCGTATTTTCGATCCGAGAATGCAACAAACCGTGTTCCGTATTTTAGGCATTAATGAGCAAGATCAACGGGAAAAATTCGGTTTCTTACTCGACGCGTTAAAATTTGGTACTCCTCCGCACGCCGGACTTGCCTTCGGTTTGGATCGTTTGGTGATGCTGCTCACCGGCACGGATAATATCCGCGACGTGATCGCCTTCCCGAAAACCACCGCCGCGGCGTGTTTAATGACCGACGCACCGAGTTTCGCCAACCCGCAGGCATTGGCGGAGCTGGCGGTGTCAGTGGTGAAAGCGGAGTAAAAAGAAGGGCGTGTGTTTTAGCACGCCTTTCTTAGTTATTTATAATGCGTTATAAAAATCCTAGTTCCGTTCTCGTTGTCATTTATGCCGAAAACACCAACCATGTCTTAATGCTCCAACGCCGCGACGATCCCGTATTCTGGCAATCTGTCACGGGGTCGTTGGAGCAAAACGAAACACCCTATCAGGCGGCGTTGCGGGAAGTGAGAGAAGAAACGGGGATTGATATTGCGGCGGAAAATCTGCATTTGATTGATTGTTGCGAGAGCATAAAATTTGAAATTTTCCCGCAATTCCGCTATAAATACGCCCCGAATATAACGCATTGCACCGAACATTGGTTTTTGTTGCCGTTGCCGCGCGAGTGCGAACCTGTTTTAAGCGAGCATTCGGCGTATCGCTGGATGAGCGCCGAACAAGCGGCGCAATTAACCAAATCGTGGAATAATTGGGCGGCGATCGAGAAATATTTAGTGCGAAAACCGTGCTGAGTTGTAAAAGTGCGGTCGAAATTTTCGCTATTTTAAAAACAGTGGAAAAACCGACCGCACTTTTGTTTGAATAAAACCTAAACAAATTTTATAGGCATAAGCGGAGACGCTTTTGCCGGTAAATAATAAAGAGAAACTGAAAGGAAAAATCAAATGGCAGGACATAGTAAGTGGGCCAATATTAAACACCGCAAAGCGGCACAGGATGCGCAACGCGGTAAAATTTTTACCAAATTAATTCGTGAATTGGTGACGGCGGCGAAATTAGGCGGCGGTGACGTGAGCGCAAACCCGCGTTTGCGTGCGGCGGTGGATAAGGCGTTATCCAGCAATATGACGCGCGATACCATCAATCGTGCGATTGAGCGTGGTGTCGGTGGCGGTGACGATACCAATATGGAAACCAAAATTTATGAAGGTTACGGCCCGGGCGGTACGGCGGTGATGGTGGAATGTTTAAGTGATAACGCCAACCGCACCATTTCACAAGTGCGTCCGAGCTTTACCAAATGCGGCGGCAACTTAGGCACGGAAGGTTCGGTCGGTTATTTGTTCAGCAAAAAAGGCTTGATTTTGATTGCGACGGGAGCGAACGAAGATGCGCTGACCGAAGCGGCAATTGAAGCGGGCGCCGATGATATTCAAGCGCAAGAGGACGGCAGCTTTGAAATCTATACGGCGTGGGAAGACTTAAGCGATGTACGCGAAGGCATTGAGAAAGCGGGCTTTAAAATTGAAAATGCAGAAGTGACGATGATTCCTTCCACCACCGTTGATTTGGATGCGGAAAATGCGCCTAAATTATTGAAACTGATTGATATGCTGGAAGATTGCGATGACGTGCAAAACGTTTATCATAACGGCGAGATCAGCGATGAAGTCGCGGCTTTATTGTAATTAACTATTTTTTTAACCTCCAAAACCGAAAAGGATATGATATGAAATTGATTAAAATCGTGCCGACATTGGCAGCAGTTTTAACATTGGCAGCTTGTGCGAATAACGCGACGGAAACCGTTGCGGCGGCACAACCGCAAGTGGTCGAAACGACAAAAAGCGTGGTTTATTCTTGTTTGAACAAAAAATCCGTGACGGCGGTTTATACTTTCGCCAACCAAGATGCCGTCAATGCGGTCGTCAAAGTGGGTAAGAAAGGCAAAGAAATCAGTTTAAAACGTGATGCGGCGAATACGGAATTTGCTTCCTTCGTGGACGGCGCTTATGTTTGGAACGTCGATCCCGTGTTAACTTTAAGCACTGCGGAACAAGCCGGCGGTGCAATGTTGACGCAGAAAGGCGAGGAAGCGGATACGATTTTAGCCAAATTGTGCCAAGTGAATAAAAAAGCCACGGCAAAACTCAATCCGTAATTTTCTTCTATTACGAAGCGGGTAGTTTACCCGCTTAATTTTTATAACGAAAAATAATATGGCAATTATTCTGGGCATTGATCCCGGTTCGCGTGTAACGGGCTACGGTGTTATTCGGCAAAACGGACGGCAATTGGAATATCTCGGCAGCGGCGCGATTCGTACGCAAGCGGAGGATATACCGACCCGTTTAAAGCGGATCTATGCCGGTATTACGGAGATCATCACTCAATTTCAGCCCGATATGTTTGCCATTGAAGAGGTTTTTTTAGCGAAAAATCCCAGCTCGGCATTAAAGTTGGGGCAGGCGCGCGGCACGGCGATTGTTGCCGCAGTCAATCAAAACTTACCGGTGTTTGAATATGCCGCCCGTTTGGTGAAACAAACGGTGGTGGGGATTGGTTCGGCGGATAAAATACAGGTGCAGGATATGGTGACCCGTATTTTGAAATTATCCGACAAACCGCAACCGGATGCCGCGGATGCGTTAGCGATTGCCATCACTCACGCTCATTCCATACAACATTCTTTGCATATTGCAGGTTCCGTCAAGGAAACCAAAACTCACGAAAAAATGACCGCACTTTTACGCACAAGATACAGCCGTGGACGGTTTAGGTTAAAAATTTAACTGGTCATTTATCCAGTCTTAATTTATACTAATCAAAATTTTTTATTTATTGGAAAAAATATGATTGGACGTTTGAAGGGCGTATTGGTTGAAAAACAACCGCCTGAAGTATTGTTGGACGTGCAAGGCGTCGGTTATGAATTGTTGCTACCGATGACCAGTTTCTACAATTTACCGGAAATCGGGCAGGAAACCACGTTATTTACTCATTTGGCGGTGCGTGAAGATGCGCATTTGTTATTCGGATTCTCACAAAAAAACGACCGCACTTTGTTCCGCGAATTAATCAAAACCAATGGCGTTGGTCCTAAATTAGCACTGGCGATTTTGTCTGCGATGTCGGTGGACGAATTTGCTTATGCTATCGAACGTGAAGAATTATCCAAACTGGTTAAAATTCCCGGTGTCGGTAAAAAAACAGCCGAGCGTTTATTGGTGGAATTAAAAGGTAAGTTTAAAGGCGCTAAACAATCGGATTTCTTTGTCGAGAGCAGCCATATTACCCGTGCGGAAAATATATCCGTTGTGGCTGACAGTCCGACGGATGAAGCCGTAGCGGCATTAATTGCGCTGGGTTACAAACCGGCGGATGCGGAAAAAATGGTGAAAAAAGTGGCTCAACCGGATTTAACCAGCGAACGTTTGATTCGTGAAGCCTTAAAAGCAGCGTTATAGGGACTGAAATATGATTGAAGCAGATCGCATTATCAGTGCAAGCGCAAAAACCGACGAAGAATATATTGATCGCGCGATTCGTCCGAAATTGTTGGCGGATTATGTGGGACAACCGCAAGTGCGCAGTCAGATGGATATTTTTATTCAAGCGGCGAAATTACGACGGGATGCATTGGATCATCTGTTGATTTTCGGTCCGCCGGGATTGGGCAAAACTACTTTAGCCAATATTGTTGCCAATGAAATGGGCGTGAATATCCGTACCACCTCCGGACCCGTGTTGGAAAAAGCGGGAGATTTGGCGGCAATGTTGACCAATTTAGAACCGCATGACGTGCTTTTTATTGATGAAATTCATCGTTTGTCGCCGGCGATTGAGGAAGTTCTTTATCCTGCAATGGAAGATTATCAACTGGATATTATGATCGGCGAAGGTCCTGCCGCCCGTTCCATTAAACTGGATTTACCGCCTTTTACCTTGATTGGGGCGACAACCAGAGCGGGTTCTTTAACCTCACCGCTGCGTGATCGCTTCGGCATCGTGCAGCGTTTGGAATTTTATTCGGTGGAGGATTTAACCTTCATCGTGTCACGTAGCGCGAATTGTTTAAATCTGGATATTTCGGAGTCCGCCTCGCATGAAATCGCCCGTCGTTCACGGGGAACGCCGCGTATAGCCAACCGTTT
>JBHBXR010000124.1:0-10297 GCA_041795785.1 Mesocricetibacter sp. | reverse complement strand
CAGTAATGCTTTCTGCGGAAACCGCAGCCGGTCAATATCCGTCGGAAACCGTTGCGGCAATGGCGAAAGTTTGTTTGGGCGCGGAAAAAATGCCTAGCATCAATGTTTCTCGCCACCGTATGGATGTGCAGTTCTCTACTATTGAGGAATCCGTTGCTTTCTCGGCGATGTACGCGGCAAACCACATGAAAGGTGTTGCGGCAATTATTGCTATGACGTATAGCGGACGCACTGCCAAATTAATGTCCCGTATCAGTTCGGGTTTACCTATTTTTGCTTTATCACGCAATCAGGAAGCATTGAATTTGTGTGCATTATATCGCGGTGTAACTCCGGTTTATTGTGAAGAACTCAGCCGTACGGTAGAGGGAGCAAAAGCGGCAATTCAATTATTGAAAGATAAAGGTTTCTTAATCTCGGGTGATTTGGTGTTGTTAACTCAGGGCGATGAACTGGGTGCAGGCGGCACCAATACATGCCGAACCTTAGTAGTTGAATAATTTAAAATTTTAGTGTTTAAACCGAAACGGTGGTATATCCACCGTTTTTTATTAAAAAATAAGCGATGAATTATGCGTACGGTATTTTTAATAATGTCAATTTTTTTAGGTATGGCGGTTTCTGCTTCAGCTGAGAAAACGCCTCAAAAAATGACCGCACTTTCAGAGGCGGAAACAAAAACGGAAAGTATCTGGATTGATGTACGAACTCCGGAGGAATTTAACGAAGAACATTTACAAGGCGCAATCAATATTCCTTTTGAACAAATAGTCGGTAAACTCGCAGAAGTTGCTCCGAATAAGAATACACAAATTAATTTATATTGTCGTTCAGGGCGTCGGGCGGAGATTGCGTTACAAGAGTTAACAAAACAAGGTTATATTAATGTCATTAATCATGGTGCGTATCAAGATTTAAAGACAAAATGAAGCGCTTGAAGTAAATAAAAAAATATCCTATATTTTGTAAAATTAGGGCTTTACTTTATTGATAGTTATAATATAGTATGCCGTTTTATAAAGTAAATTTCATTGTAATGACGGTCTGTTGTTGCAATAAATAAAGCAGTAATGCTGAAAGCTTTTTAGTTTAACCGAGCAAGTCGTTAGCTAATCAAGTTATTAATTAAACTGTAGGGAAAAAAAATGAAATTATCGCATCTATTACTATCGGTTGTAGCAGCTACAACCTTGGCAGCCTGTGGAAACTTAAGTAATGTTACTAAAGAAGGTACGTCTGACGATGTAAAATGGCCGCAGGTTGATGATTCTAAGTTTAACCATGACGGTAGCCAATTGGGTTCTTGGCCGAATTGGGACAGCGTGCGTATGATTGGACGCGGTATGAACAAAGATCAAATCCGTAATTTAATCGGTAATCCGCATTTTGCCGAAGGGCTGTTCGGCGTACGTGAGTGGGATTATGTGTTTAATTACAAAGAAAACGGCACGCACAAAATTTGTCAATATAAAGTCCTTTTCGATAAAGAAATGAACGCACAAACTTTCTTGTGGTATCCGAACGGTTGTAACAGTTCTTCTTTCAATTTAGGCGGTGACTTCCTGTTTGATTTCAATAAAGATTTATTAACCGATAAAAGCCAAGACGTGTTAACGAATATCGCTAACAGATTAAAGTCATCTGGAACGAAAGAAGTTAAAGTAGAAGGTTATACGGATTATTTAGGTTCCGACCAATATAATTTAGCCTTATCTCAACGTCGTGCCGATACAGTGAAAGCCTATTTGAGCTCTCAAGGCGTTGAAGCGAATATCGTTGCGGTAGGTTTGGGTGAAGCAAATCAGGTTAAAGCTTGTGATGATAAAAACGGTCAGGCATTAAAAGACTGCTTACGTCCGAATCGTCGCGTAGTGATTATTGCAGACGGAATGCAAGCTACTGCGGAAGCGGGTCCGATAGGTCCTTCTCCGCTTTATGAAAAATAATATAAATTAACACTAATAAAAATGCGGCGAATATTCGCTGCATTTTTTTATGGTGTTTGATCTATTTTCCATCACTCATATTGATGAATTTATAAAAAATTTATATGGTTTGACTAATGGTTTTTCCGCTCCCCCGATGGGAAAATATCTTGCATAATCCACTAAAATCCCTTAAAATTCGCACGTTTTGCTCATTGGGAGCAATGGAAAAATCATATCTTTTGTCGATTGTATGATTTGCACTTAAACCAGTTAGAGGAACTACATTATTAAAACCGTAAAAAAAGCCCCTGCCGCTAATCGTCCCAACCGTATTAACGACGAGATTAGAGTAAAAGAAGTTCGCTTGATTGACCAAGACGGTGAACAAGCGGGTATCGTACCAATCCAACAAGCTTTGGATATGGCGGAGCAAGCCAATTTGGATTTGGTGGAAATTAGTCCTAATGCAGAGCCGCCCGTGTGCCGCATTATGAACTACGGTAAATTCCTCTACGAAAAGAGCAAAACTGCAAAAGAGCAGAAGAAAAAGCAGAAAGTTGTACAGGTGAAGGAGATTAAATTCCGTCCCGGTACAGACGAAGGCGACTATCAGGTAAAACTACGCAGCCTGATACGCTTTTTGGAAGATGGGGATAAAGCCAAAGTGACCGTTCGTTTCCGCGGACGCGAAATGGCTCACCAAGACATTGGATTAGACGTGCTGGAGCGTGTTAAAAACGATTTAGCCGAGATTGCCGTGGTGGAAGCTGCACCGGGTAAACTTGAAGGTCGCCAAGCTGTTATGGTGCTTGCCCCGAAGAAGAAATAGTCAGTGCATTTCAAGTAAGAAAAGTGCGGTCAAATTTCTCAATGTTTTTTGACCGCACTTTTATTCGCCTGATCATTATGTGATTAATCTTAAACAATGCGGAGTTATTAAACAATGCCTAAAATTAAAACAGTACGTGGTGCTGCTAAGCGTTTCAAGAAAACGGCTTCCGGCGGTTTCAAACGTAAACAATCTCACTTACGTCATATTTTGACTAAGAAAACCACCAAACGTAAACGTCATCTACGTCATAAATCAATGGTCGCGAAAGCGGATCAGGTTTTAGTAGTAGCGTGCTTACCATACGCATAAGCCGTATTTAAGTACAACGTACGTCAAGTGAATTTTAGTTAATTATACGAATAGGAGATTAAATAATGGCTCGTGTAAAACGTGGTGTTATTGCAAGAGCACGCCATAAGAAAGTTCTTAAGGCTGCTAAAGGTTATTACGGTGCGCGTTCACGCGTTTATCGCGTTGCGTTCCAAGCGGTGATTAAAGCCGGTCAATATGCTTATCGCGACCGTCGTCAACGCAAACGTCAATTCCGTCAATTATGGATTGCCCGTATCAATGCGGCAGCCCGTCAAAACGGTTTATCTTACAGTAAATTTATCAACGGTTTGAAAAAAGCATCCGTTGAAATTGACCGTAAGATTTTAGCGGATATCGCAGTGTTCGATAAAGTGGCTTTTGCCGCTTTAGTTGAAAAAGCAAAATCTGCACTTTAATTTTTTTAAAAGAATAATGAGGACGTTGCAAAACGTCCTTTTTTATTGTCATTTGCTTAGTGAGCATTTTTAAATATGAAATTGCAGAAATATAGAAACACACCAAAGATAAAAGCCTATTTGCATACGCAAATAGGCTTTTAAAATATTTCGTTTTGTTTAGCCGACTACTTTAGGTAAATCCAAGAATGGAACGAGAATAATGATGATGCCTGCGACAAAAGCTAAAATGAGCGCAACATTTCCGCCCGCTACACGGTATGGTAATTCCGGATAAAGTTTGCGTGCGCGCCAGGCCAAACCGATAGGCAGCAACAACCCGTAGAATGCGAATAACAGACCGGCATAGCCTAAAGCGGCGATAAAACCGTTCGGATAAAACAGCGCGAACATCAAAGGAGGAACGAAAGTCAGCGGTGCTAATAATAACCGGTTGGCCGGGAGTCTGACGCGTTTGAGCAAATCGCCCACACATTCCACAATACCTAACGCCACGCCTAAAAACGAAGTAATTAAAGCAAGAGCGGAGAATAAGCGTACCACTTCGCCTAAAATGGCGCTGCCGGTAATTTCACGGGTTGCCTTGACCAAACCGTTTAATGTCGGATCTTGTTGTAGAATCTGAATAAATTCCGATTGGCTTAATACGCCGTGAGTGGCTAACTGCCATAATAAATAAGCGCCTAGGGGAATCGCCGTTCCGATTAGTATAGCGATCCGAATACGACGGATATCCGCATCAAGATAAGTATTGATACTCGCCATAATGACGTGGAAGCCGAATGAAGTGAAAAAAATCGGCACGGCGGCAAGAATCAGTTTGTTATCAATTGGTGTTGCCATTAAATTTTTCATCTGTACATTCGGGAACATCATCGCCAATACGAATAAAAAAGCGGCAATTTTGCCGATAAATAATAAACGGGTCAGTCCGTCAACGCCTTTAATGCCGATAATAACAAAGATACCTAATATAACAGTAAAGAGTACGATGCTGACTTTCAGTTTGACATCGGCGTCGGAAAATTCAGGCATCAAACCGGACAGTAATGAGCCGCCGCCGGTGATATACGCCGCCAGTAAAGCATATAACAAAATCAGCAAACTGCCTGTAGTCAAAACGCGACCGGGCATACCAAAATATTGTTCCGCCAAGCTGGCGACACCGACATCGGGGCGTTTGGCAGTTTGGTAAACTTCCATAAATAACAGACCGGTGTAGGTCAGTAATAGCCATAATCCGAATAATAACAGCACGGTTGCGCCGAATCCGATGCCCGCCGAAGTCAGCGGCATGGCCAACATACCAGCACCGATGGTTGTGCCCGCAATCATCAAGGCGCTGCCTAAAATTTTGTTTTTCATTTAAACCTCGAAAAAACGTTGATAACTTAATTCGTCATAAATAAAGCGGTTATTTTAGCCTGTATTTTGACGAATGTAATTATAAATTATCGGCGGTATGAAAAACGTCATTAAAAACAACCGCACTTTGTCGAAAAACAAGATAACTACTGATAGGTGCAAATTTTTATGTTAAAATCCGCAACCGATTTATCCCGTTTTATTAAAAAATTAGGAAACAAATATGAAAGTATTAGAAGGTTCGTTGGTGGCGCCAAATGCGAAAATTGCCGTTGTGGTTGCCCGTTTTAACAGTTTTATCAATGAAAGTTTGGTTGAAGGTGCCGTCGATGCGTTAAAACGCGTCGGTCAGGTGAAGGAAGAAAATATTACCTTGGTACGTGTTCCGGGCGCTTATGAATTACCGTTGGCGGCACGTCGTTTGGCGGACAGTAAAAAATTTGACGCTATTGTCGCATTGGGAACGGTCATACGCGGCGGCACGGCGCATTTTGAATATGTGGCGGGTGAAGCAAGCAGCGGATTAGGACAGGTTGCAATGCAGGCGGATATTCCGGTGGCATTCGGTGTGTTGACTACGGAAAATATCGAACAGGCGATTGAACGCGCAGGCACTAAAGCGGGTAATAAAGGTGCGGAAGCCGCTTTGGTTGCGCTTGAGATGATTAATTTACTCGATCAAATTAAAACGGCGTAATAAATAATGACTGAACAAGTAAAAAAAGCCTCACCGCGCCGCCGAGCCAGAGAATGTGCCGTGCAAGCGCTTTATTCTTGGATGCTTTCACAAAATGAAGCCGCCGAAGTGGAATTGGCGTTTGTCACCGAACAAGATATGAAAGGCGTAGATATGCCTTATTTCCGCAAGATTTTTCGTCAAACGGTGGAAAATACGGAGATTATCGACGGCACAATGGCGCCTTATTTGGATCGTACCATCGGCGAATTGGATCCTATCGAGAAAGCCATTTTACGTCTTGCGGTGTATGAGTTGAAATTTGCTACGGATGTGCCTTATAAAGTGGTAATCAACGAGGCAATTGAAGTGGCGAAAACTTTCGGTGCGGAAGAAAGTCATAAATATATCAACGGTGTATTGGATAAAATTGCGCCGGCATTAGGACGTAAATAAGCAATGAATTGCAAGTAGGGAGGTTTTGCAATGAATTCGGGTGAATTTGATATTATTCAGCGTTACTTTACCGACATTTCAAAACGTGCTCCCCGCAAAGACGTGATTATTTCCGTCGGTGACGATTGCGCCGTGGCAGAATTGCAGCGTAATCAACGTTTAGCGATTACCACTGATACCTTGGTGGAAAACGTTCATTTCTTTTCCGATATCAGCGCAGCGGATTTGGCGTATAAATCCGTTGCGTCCAATCTCAGCGATTTAGCCGCCATGGGCGCCGAACCGGCATGGATTTCCCTTGCTTTAACCTTGCCCGAAGTGAATCATCAATGGTTGAGTGAATTCAGTCAGAGTTTCTTCGATATTTTAGATTATTATAATGTGGATCTAATCGGCGGCGACACCACTAAAGGCCCGCTTTCCATTACCATTACGGCACACGGCATTTTGTCGAAAGGCAAAGCGTTATGCCGCCATAGCGCAAAAGTCGGCGATTGGATTTATGTATCGGGTTCTATCGGCGACAGCGCTGGCGGGCTGGCTTTATTAAAACGGGGGAAAAGCAAAAGTGCGGTCAATTTTGACGAAGAATTTTTAATTCAACGACATTTGCGCCCGACGCCGCGCGTGTTACTCGGTTTGGAATTGTCCATTTCAATGCTTGCCAATGCGGCAGTGGATATTTCCGACGGTTTTGTCGCGGATCTTTCCCATATTTTAACCAAAAGCGGCTGTGGCGCCGTTGTGAATTTAGAAAATCTGCCGCTTTCGCCGCAACTATGCAATGTATTCGGCAGAGAACAGGCGGAACAATTTGCCTTAAACGGCGGTGAAGATTACGAGCTTTGTTTTACCGTTCCCGACAGTCATAAAACCAAACTGGAAAAAGCTTTAACGCACATCGGCGTGGCTTATACCTGCGTCGGTCAAGTGCGGGCGGTAAACTCGCATAACGGCGGTCGTATTCAGTTTCGACGCAACGGACAACCGGTTGAAGTCGGCAACACCGCAGGTTTTGATCATTTCAAATAGGATTTTCCGATGACCGCATCAAATCCCTTAACTCACATCAAATTACGCCATCCCGTTCATTTCTTTGCTGTCGGTTTTGGCGCCGGTTTAATGAAATCGGCACCGGGCACTTGGGGAACTTTAGTCGGATTGGGATGGGGAGTTTTGCTGTTACAGTGGCTTCCTCCCATTTCTCTGCTAATTTTGACCGCACTTTTTTTCGTTGTCGGTTGTTATTTATGTCAAAAAACCGCCGATGATATGGGCGTACATGATCACGGCGCTATCGTATGGGACGAAATCGTCGGCATTTTATTAGTGTTGTGCGCCTTGCCGACATTTGATTGGCTTTGGTATTTGATTGCATTTGTACTATTCCGTTTATTTGATATTACGAAACCTTATCCGATCCGTTATTTTGACCGTAAACTGGAGAGCGGTTTCGGTATTATGATCGATGACGTATTGGCGGCGCTTTACAGTGTAATTGCGATACAACTTTTGGCTTATCTATTAATTAGTTAGCGGAGAGATTGATGCTTAATTTAATGATTGTGCATTTATTCGGATTAATGACACCCGGTCCGGATTTTTTCTATGTCACTCGAATGGCGGCAAGTAATTCGCGCCGTAATGTGATTAGCGGTATTATCGGAATTACCTTAGGCGTTGCGTTTTGGGCGGCATCCGCTATTTTAGGTTTGGCGATTTTATTACAAACCACGCCGATGTTACAGGGCGTGATCATGTTATTAGGCGGCGGTTACTTGATGTATCTCGGTTATTTAATGCTTAAAAGCCGCACCAACACTACCTTTGAACCGGTTTCCGACGAGGAACTGAATAACGCAACAACCGTTAGAAAAGAAATTATGAAAGGTTTGTTGGTTAATTTATCCAATGCAAAAGCCATTATTTATTTTGCCAGTGTGATGTCGTATATTTTGGTGACCTTAAACCAAATGTGGCAAATGATCATTGCCTTTTCTATTATCGTTATTGAAACTTTTCTCTACTTTTATTTACTTTCGGTGTTGTTTTCACGTCCTTTGGCAAAACATTTTTATAGTCGTTACAGCCGTTATATCGATAATGCGGCAGGCATTATTTTCTTGCTATTCGGTGGTTTTTTAATGTATAACGGCGTTATGGAGTTAGGTATCGGCAGCTAGGAGCAATTTCATGCGATAGCCGCACAAGATTCTAAAACCCACAATTTTTTGACCGCACTTTCAGCGCTATTTTTTGTTTTTTAGCAAATCTTTCAAGCCCGCTTTCATTGCCGACATTTGGCTTTCATAAAGGGCTTTGCTTTCTCGTTCGTCAATCATATAAGTGATGGTTTCCGACAGAGTCATCTTCATTTTGCGTGAATATTTGGACAAACGCAGCCATACGGCATATTCCAAATCAATGGACTTCTTCTTGGTAGCCTGTTTTTCGCCGTTGAAGAAACGCTTGCGACGGGCGCGGATTGCTTGATCCAATTTGATAACTAAGTTATGGGCGAGATGGGCTTTTATCCATTCTTCAATGGCTACGGGATAGTTTTTTGCGTTAATCAGTTGCAACACTTTGTCTTCCCGCAAACTGTTTTCTTCATAACGGGTGATATTTTCCCCTTCGCGGTGTTTTTTGATTAAATATAGCCACTTCCAATTCGCTTCTTGATTTTCAAGTTTTTGATATTTCATCGGACGTTCCTTAATAAGTGACGTGGTAACTGAAAATAATATACGCTTTTTATTACTTTTTTCCTAGTAAATTTTAACTTCCGTAAGCGAATTGCGGTGAATTATGCGATAATGCGACGCAAATCCGTAAATGAACTGATAACTAAAAAGAGAAAAACGTGAATTTATCCGAACATATTATACCTTGGCATACGTTACAGCCGACTTTGGCACTAAACCTGGATATTAATCAACTTCCCCTGACGGCAGTGTCATTTTTTGATTTACAACCGCGTGCAAGGGCTGCCGTATTACAATTCTTGCAAAATTCCCACCGCACTTTATTGGTGTTAAAAGCGGATGAATTGCAAGAATATGCAAGTGCGGTAGAAAATTTCGTTAAATCACAACAAAACCATCATCAGACGGTTTCAGGCGTGCATTATATCGTTGAGCAAGCGGACAGCTTTTCTTTTGCGCAAGTTTATGTGGAAGCGGCACGTTCAAGGGAAGATAATTTTGCGGCGAAAAAAGACGTGGCAAGCGCCTTGTATTTTGATGCCGCGCAATTATTGGGTTCTATTCGGATTCATCCCACGTCGAAAGATATTCAGCTGAACGCGGGATTGGTGCATCAGGTAAATAACGGCGTGTTGATTTTATCCGTTTCGGCACTATTGGCACAGTTTGACTTGTGGTCGCGTTTAAAACAGATTTTAACGACTAAAACCTTTGATTGGTATTCCGCTCATCCGTTTAAGGCGTTGCCTTGCGAAATTCCGAGTTATCCTTTGAATTTAAAAGTGATTTTATTGGGCAATCGGACGGATTTGGCTGCATTGGCGGAGTTGGAACCTGATTTATATGATTTGGCGGATTATTCCGAAGTGGATAACTATTTGAATATAGAACAGAAAACCGAGCAGTTGCAGTGGATAAAATATGTGCAGACGTTTACGCGTCAACAGGGTTTTCCGCCGCTTACGGCAGACGGGCTGAATAAGTTATATCAGTTATTGGTCAGAGAAAGTGAAGATCGTACGTTGATTAATATTTCACCGCTCAAATTAAAAGAAATATTAAGCCGAACCGCGTTGGAAACTAACGGAAAGCCGTTAAGTGCGGTGGATTTTGAACGCTTTTTCCAACAGAAAACCCAACAACAAGGTTTTCTACGCGAGCAAAACTATGCGGATATTTTGCACGAACAGGTTTATGTCGAAACCGAAGGGGAAGTGATCGGTCAGATCAACGGGTTGTCAGTGATTGAATATGCGGGAACACCGTTGTCTTTCGGGGAGCCTTCCCGCATCAGTTGCATTGTACAATTCGGCGACGGTGAAGTGGTGGATATTGAACGAAAAAGCGAACTGGCGGGCAATATTCACGGTAAGGGCATTATGATTGCGGAGGCATGTTTAGCCAATATTTTGGATTTTCCCTCTCAGTTGCCGTTTTCCGCACGATTAGTATTTGAACAATCTTACGGCGAAATCGACGGCGACAGTGCCTCTTTAGCGGCTTTTTGCGTCTTGACCAGCGCGTTGTCTAATCTGCCACTGCCACAATCCATTGCAATTACGGGAGCGATTGATCAATTCGGCTTGGTGCACGCCGTCGGTGGTGTG
>JBHBXR010000123.1:0-27969 GCA_041795785.1 Mesocricetibacter sp. | reverse complement strand
CGCCCAAAAAGAACCTTGATGACGAGGAATTCCCCAAGGCGTTTTTCCAATTAGTGAAGTGTCATTGTTTTTCTTCACTTCACGATTGGTGTAGGCGTAAGATGCAATCAACGATAGATTTTCGTTAATATTTGCTGCTAAAGAGGCTTCTATCCCTTTATTTCTAATTTCTCCTGTTTGGATCTTGTTATAAGTTTGGGGTTCGTATGTTACTAAATTCTTTTGGTTTATACGGTAAATCGCCGTTGTTAATAAAATCGTTTCGCTTGGTTGATATTTCATACCGATTTCATATTGCTCCGCAATGGTTGGTTTAAGCGGTTTGTTATTCCCGTCCAATCCGACTTCCGGTTGAAATGAAGTACTATAACTAAAATAAGGGGCTATACCATTAGAAAAGTTATAAATTGCGCCAGTTCTCCAAGTAAATTTTCTATCGTTTTGTTTTTGTTCTTCATTCCATTTTCGATCGACAAAGAGACTTTTAGCGTAATCGTAACGTCCCCCTAAGACAATATCCAAATTTCCGACTTCTATTTGATCTTGAATGTATATGCCGCTTTGTTTAATAGTCTTTAGACTGCTCGTTTGTAATGCAGGAGGTACAACGGTAACGCCATAACTAGGATTTACCCAATTAATATTCGGAGCATCCCCAAGATAGGCAAGTAAATCATATCGAGACTGTTTGTATTCAATACCTGTCAGTAAAGTATGACGTAAAGCTTTTGTATTAAATTTACTCTCTATGTAGTTATCTACCCCAAATTCGTGCCATCGATCTTCAAATATACGGGCTTTTCGTATTATTTCAGTTTGATTTTGAACGAGATCCCAGCCAACCAGATTATGAAGAATGTTTTCTGATTTGTTGTAACGTAGATTTTGGTGAACGCTGACATTCTCATTAAATTTATGAGACAGTTGCGAGCCTATATGCCATTGTTCTAAAGATAGCTTATGAAAATTAGGATCACTAATAAAAAAGTCATAAGGTGCTTTGCTACCATTAACTCCATCAAGGATGCTTTCTTTCATAAAAAAATTTCTATCCCCGGCTTTGGGTTTTTTCTGATAAAAAGCATATAGAGTGAACTCAGTTTTATCATTCGGCTTCCATGTTAGTGATGGGGATATTGCCCCTCCTTTTTGACGAACATAATTTTCTTTCCAATCAATGCGTTTGAGATTACCCAGCAATCGGAAAGATAACGTTTCACTGAGACGACGATCAAAATCTAACCCTAATTGATAATAGTCATTTGTACCAACTTTAGCTTGCAATACATTTTTATTTTTACCTGTCGGCATTTTTGTCACAATATCAACGATCCCCCCCGGATTGGATTGACCATACAGTACCGAAGAAGGTCCCTTGATTACATTGATACTTTCTAAAAAGAACGGGTCTATTTCATAAGAGCCTTGATAAGCGATGCCATTGAGATATGTTGGTACACCGCCCCCATCACTTTTGTTTCCTATGCCTCTAACTAAAATTTCCAATTCGCTATTTTGCCCCCGATAATTACTGATTAGCCCGGATGTATAGGATAAACTTTCTGAGATACTAATAGCATTACGATCTTGAATTTGTTTTTCAGTAATTACTGCTATATCGACTGGTGTTCTGATTAATGGCGTAGAAACTTTTGTTGCTACGTTACTCATACTAGCTGAATAGAGTTCACTTTGAGGAATTCGTTGTGTAATAACGTCAATGTTATCTAAAGCGATGTTTTCATTTTCTTTGGCAAATGTTGAATAAGGAAAAAGTGATAAGGTTAATATAGATAATGTAAACGGTTTCATGTACATATGCAGCCTCATTTTTATAATGATAATTGATATCAATAACATTTTAATGAAAAAAACTTGAATTATCCTTTGCAAAAAAATATATTTTCCCCTGTGAAAAATAGGATGCATAGAAAAAACATGAGAAGACTAAATTTTATAAAAATGGATAGCGTTCTAGACGGTATTAGTGGAGAAACAACAATTCATTATTTTCGAGACGGGCTATTGACCAAGTATGCAGATATTCTTATTTCTAAGAATATTAGAACTGATGAAGCGATTTTTTTACCCGGAATAAGACTGATTGTTACCCTACTAGGGAAAACAGAACTGCGATTTTCAGATAAAATGTTTTGCTTGACCGCTGAAAAATATCCTGCTGCAGGACTATTATCTATTTCTAAGGAGATATCCGGTAGTAAATATTTTTCAGGTAAGAAACAGCAAGAATTGGTTATTTTTCTTGAAGAAGAGTGGCTGAAAAGCTCAGGATTTAATCAATGTATGGATTATGCTTTTTTACAAAAAATCCAAAAATCAAATTTGGAATTTATTCCATTATTTGCTAATAAAAAAATTCTGACATTGGTTAACTCTTTGATTCGCTCTGAACAGCATTCCCCGACACTGAGTCATATGCAAAAAGAAAGTGACTGTTTAGCCTTAGTTGTAGAGTTGTTATCACAATTACGAGAATTTAATCAGGTCCTATCACCGGAACAAAAAAGAGCATATCAATTGACTCAGTTACTGCTCAGTGGTGAAGCCGATGATTGGACATTAGCTGAAATCGCTAAATATATGCATACTAACGTAACAAGCTTACAGACTGATTTTAAACAGGTTCATAACATCAGTATTATGAAATATCTTCGTCAAATTAAATTAGAAAGAGCTTATAAGGCTTTGTTGCAAGGTGTTAGTGTTAATAAAGCCGCTGAAATTGCCGGCTATACCAATCCGGATAATTTTTCAACAGCTTTTCGCCGATACTTTTCTATAGCACCGAGTTCGGTCAAGAAAATAAATTATAGCGGTTAGTGAGTTAAATTATTTAGTACACTCGAACTTATTCTATCTATCAATGATAATGCCCTCTGCTCCCGACATCATTTTCTCTGTTATCATACAACGCTTTCAATGCCGCCAAACTCACCTGTCCGCCACTGCGTAAAATAATCAAACTAAGCAATAAACTTGCCGCCGGATCCACCCATGTCCAACCGAACCAATAAACGGTCAGACCCGACACAATCGCCGTCACGGAACCCAATAAATCCGCCAAAACATGTAAATACGCAGCTCGAATATTCAAATTTTCCTGATTGGCATTCATCATGATGCACATTACCGCAATGTTTACTAACAGTCCCACAGCAGCGACCGCAATCATCGGTAACGGCATCATCGCCAACGGATTGTTCAGCCGCTCGATAGCTTCATAAATAATATAAAACGCAATAACAACAAGTGAAACGCCGTTAATCAATGCCAACTTTCGTTCAAGTTTTTTATTTTTTGTTGCAATATGCAATGCAAACAACGCCAATCCTAAGGAAATCGCATCATTTGCCATATGTCCCGCATCCGCCGTCAACACCAAGCTGTTAAATAAATAACCGCCTATTAATTCCACCAACATAAATCCGCCGATAATCAAAAAACTTGTCCGTAAGGCTTTTTTATCCTGCGGAATATGGCTGTGATTATGATCGCAATGATTATGCTGCGCCGACATAAGTGTTCCCTCTTTGCTATGCTATATGAATACGGATATGATGCATTTATTTTAAAGTCCGTATCGGTTACAGAGTCAAGCGGTTTGGAAAAAATATTAAAAATAAAAGTGCGGTCGATTTTCACGCTGTTTTACAAACAGAGAAAACCGACCGCAATAAAATACTATAACGTCAATTACGCTTTTAACTTTACGGCGCACCCTTCCAAACGTTCCGCCAGCATCAGTTTGGCTTTTTGCAATTTATCGCCGAACTTAGCGTTGAACGCGGAAGACAGTTTTTGTACATACCGTTCGGCTTTGCTGCGTTTAGCGGACAAAATCTCTTTCGCTGCCGTTAATTTCGCTTCCGTTTCCTCAGCGGCAAACAAGGTTTTTGCCTTATGATCATTCAGCTGCGCATTGACGGTTTCTTCTAGAACACGTTGAAACTCCACGCTTAATTGTTCCAAATCCGCCTCTTCCTGCGCGATCGCCTGTTCAAAATCATTCAGCTCCTGACTTAAATCCGGCAGTTTATCCAAATCGGATAATAGCGCCCGACTTTGCGCCAATTGTGTTTCAACTGTTTCTTTACTGTTATTCAACAGTGCGACAAAGGATTCCGCTTGCGCTAATTTTTCAACTAACGCCGTTTTCATATTCTGTTTGCTTTCCGCCGCTGTCTGATTTAATTCGGCAACTTTATTTTCAATTAACTGTTTAATTTCCTGATGATTCATATAGCCCCTAAATTCAATAAATAAAAAAACCTGCCGCTTTTAGTAACCGACTAAAAGCAGCCCGATTACTACAATTTAACTACTTGTTTCACATCAATTTCGGTTCTGCTCCATTCTGTATCCACTTTACCGCGAATTTGGACCTTATCTTGCGGAGAAACGGTTTGTCCGTTCCATGCTTTTTTACTCACATCAATTTCAACTTCACCGCTTGCGTCTTTGAAAATAAATTCATCTTTATCAATTTGCTTCACGATATTACCCTCAATTAACACGAAAGTATCATCTTGCGCATTCAAGGCATCTTTCACCGTTTTCACTGCCGCGCTTTCATCAAAGAAACCCTGTTGCATGCTGTGTTTTTGTGAGCGCGGGTTATTTGCATCATGAAATCCGCCTTGCGCCATAGCGGTTGAAGACAAAACTAATAAAGCGGTTAATGCGATTACTTTTTTCATAAAATTTCCTTTTAAATAAACATAAATAAATAACTAATCAAACAACGAAAAGGTTTCTCCCTTTCGTTGAGATGTATTAAAACAAAAAAATCTTAAGGAAATCTTAACCGAGAAAATTTTTAATAAAAAAACTCGAAAAACTTTTTTCAACAGATGTAGCACGCCGTATTTTTTCAGGCTACGGTCAATCCGATCGCTTGTTTACAAAATCAATTATGCCTGTTCAAAATCAATTATTTTAGGCTTATTTTACTCAAAATCGATTACGCAATTTTCACTTTTCCCGTCACTACATCGTTAATCAACACAGTTTTATACTTTTCTAGCTTGTCTATTTGTTGTTTTATCTGGAAGGTATGATCGATTTTTGCGGTTTGTTGATCGAGATAATTGGCGATTTGGTGTTGTTCAATCTTTCGGCAAGGCGACGGAACAGTTTGTGGTAAGTGCGGTCAAAAAACTCCCTGTTTTTCCACCGCGCTTTGCATTGTCATTTTTATACGATCAACTTGGTTGCTTTACAATGCCTTCAAATTTTAACTTTAATGCGCTTTCTTTTACTTCGTCTAGTGTCGGAATAACATGACGAACACCTTTACGTTCAATGGATATAGCCGACACTAAACTACTGAAATAAATTATTTTTTCTAAATCCCATTTTTGATATAAACCATATACGAATGCACCATGAAAAATATCTCCTGCACCGGTAGTATCAATCGGATTGCATTGATATGCCGAGTAATGATGTAAAATTTCATTTTCTAAAGATATTACTCCATTTTCTCCGAGCGTAATAATAGGTATATTATTATCCGCACTTATTTTTTTTATTTTATTTAGCGCCTCTAATTGTTTATCTTTTGATGAAATATTCTCTTCTCCAATAAGATCCTGGGCAAAATTTTCACTGGCAACGAGATAGTTCGTATATTTAGCCAAATTTAAATTTGAAGAACGAACATTTCCGGCATCCATTACAACTTTCTTATTTTTTAAGCGAGGAATTATATATTCACTTAATTCATATTCATGCCCATCAATTAAAACAATATGAGTTTCATTTTCTTTATTTAATTTATCAATAAGTTGATTTAATCTTTCTTTTTCGATATCAGAAATATCTTTAATATTATTATTTTTATGTGTAATAATTGTTCTGGAAGCTGTTTTTTCATTAATTAAAATAGATGATAACGGAGTAGTTTGTTTTTGATTGATAAGGGAATATTCCACATTAACATTTACTTTACGGAGTTCATCTAATATATTTTGTCCGTAAATATCGTTTTTTAACGTCGTTATGTGGTAAACTTCCGTCTCCCACAAACCCAGTAAATAACTTGCATTACCACATGGCCCTCCACCACTCTCAAGTAATTCAGTTGAAAATACTTTTCGGTTTTCTTCCGGAAAATGAGGAATGAAAAAAAATTGATCGTAGCAAGATAACCCAATAGTTAAAATCGCCATTGTGATCTCCTTAACTGCTCAAAATTAGAGATGATGAAATTTTTCATCATCTCTATTATTTAATTATAATTATTCTTTTATCAGCTCTTCGTAGGTTTTTGTATCACCTACTACTTTGATTGATTTAATAAATGATGGAATTATTAATACGGCTAGGAAAATAACGGTAAGAATATATATACCTTTAATTGAAAAGGCACTATATAACTCACTTAATGTAATTCCCATTAAAGTAAAATCAATATCACCAAAAGTAGTTGATTCAAATCCTAAATTGCCTAGTGCAGGAAGTAATAATGCAGGGAAAAACGAAAGCATCAGTCCGCCCACAAATGCACCGGTAATACAACCTACTTTTCCGCCTAATTTATCTCCGTAAATTCCGGCTGTGGCTCCGCAGAAGAAATGCGGAACCATACCTGGAATAATTACAGGCAAACCGATCAAACCAAGAATACCCATACCAATTAATCCGGCAATAAATGATGAAATAAAACCAACGATAACCGCAGTTTGTGAATAGGTAAAAAATACGGCACAATCTACTGCCGGAATTGAATTAGGGATAATTTTACGACTAATACCTTGGAAAGCAGGAACAAGATCACCAAGAATTAATTTCACCCCTGCATATACAATAGCAACACCTACAGCAAATTGTAGACCGGCAAGCACAGAATAAACGATATAGTTTTGTTCTGAGATTGTTTTCATAAATTCAGAACCGGCAGCAGTACTTGAGAATAGGAAAATAATGACCATAACAATCCCTGTAGTTATCGTCGTATCACGCAAAAATCCCCATTTTTCTGAAATTTCGGTATCAGCAAAAGCATTTTTACGATTACCAATTGCTTTACCGATTAACCCCGCAATATAGTATTGAATGGAGCTAAAATGTCCCATTGCAATACCATCATCTTCAGTAACAACTTTTGTTAATCGATGACCAATCGCCGGAGAAATTGCTGACCACGATCCAAGGAAGAAACCACCGAATAAAATTAATTCCCAACCGCTTAAACCGGAGGCTTGTAATACTGCGGAAAGCAAACAAGACATAAAAAATGAGTGGTGTCCAGTCAGAAAAATATATTTGTATTTTGTAAATTTTGCGATAGCAAGATTAAATACAAAACCGGCTAACAAAATAGACATTGTTTCTACACCCAATACTTTTTGTGCGATAGATACAATAGCCTCATTATTAGGCACAACACCTTTAATATTAAACCCAGCTTCAATAATTTGCCCAAGTGGCGTCAATTGAGTAACAATAACGCCGGCACCGGCACCTAGCATTAAATAACCTAAAATAGGTTTTAATGTTCCCGTAAGTAATTTATTGGCCGGAGCTTTTAATGCAATTAATCCAATAAATGCGATCAATCCCATTAAAAAAGCCGGTTGACTAAAAATATCTTTGAGTAGTTCTAACATAGGCTGCTCCTTATAGGTTTGCATTAAGTTCTTTAATCGTATCTAAAACATCTTCACGAAGTTTTTTGGCATTGGTATATGAACGGATAATAGCGACCTTGAATTGCGAATCGAATTGTTGTGCCAATTCTTTAACCGTAATATATAAATCCGCTTTGTGTGAAGGCGCACTACTAAAATCAACACTCTCTACATCAGCTTTAATCCCTTCTTCTTCTAAAATTTCACGAATCTTTCCTGCGCAAAATAAAGAAGAACCGATACCGTTACCACAAACTGTTCTAATTTTTAACATAGCTATAAGTTCTCCTGATTAATTACGTTATACACAAAATTCTTTAATGCTTCTTTTGATTTAAATTGCTGATTTTGAATGCCATACTCAATTAGATTACCAACCAACTGAATTAATTGAAGATGATATTCGGCTCCCGTAGAAGCTAAACCAATTAAAAATTTAACAGGTTCAAAATCTGTATTTCCAAAGTCTAATGGAGAATTGAGTTGAATAAAAATAAGCCCATCTTGTAATGCACCCTCCTCCGGTCTTGCATGCGGCATTGCTATACCGTCATCTAACACAATGATACTTTTATATAATTCAAGAGTTTTCAACATTGCTCGAGTATAATTTTCAGTTCCATAGTGATGTTTTTCGAAAATTTCACCAATAAATTGAACCGCACTTTCAGGTGATGTAAATGATTGATTTAAAAATATAAAATCATCAAAAATAATTTTTCCCCAGTTCATATAGTTACCCTCAATATCGATTGGTTGAACCAAATAAATTCATTCTTCTTGCAATTAATTTTTCAACGGGAACTAATCCTTGTGTGATTACTTTTCGGGGATCATTAATATCGTGTTGCCGAGATAAATCTTTAACCATACGTTCAATTTCCTGGCACCAAGCATACATAAATTCAGTATTGACATTAATTTTGGCTGTTCCTAAATTGATGGCCTTTAACATATCTTCATCAGAAATTCCCGTTCCCCCATGTAGAACTAATGGAATCTTAATAGCTTTGGATATTTCTTCCATTTCTTTAAAACCCAACTTTGCCTTGCCTTTATATAGACCATGTGTCGAACCTAACGCTGCAGCCAAGCAATCAATACCTGTTTCTTTTGCCATAATTTTACATTGTTCCAAATCGGCATAAATAACTTGACTATTTACAACGCCATCCTCGCTTCCTGCAATCGTACCAAGTTCAGCTTCGACGGAAACATTGTGAAGTTTTGCATATTCCACAATTTCTCTTGTAACTTGTAAATTTTCTTCAAAAGGCAAATGAGATCCATCAAACATAACGGAACTAAAGCCTGCATCAATGGCTTCTATACAAGCTTGCTTAGTTTTTCCGTGATCTAAATGCAATACTATAGGAACATCTGTTTTTTGATAATTGCCAACTCCAATTACAACATCATGAATTGTTTTACAGCCCGCCATATGAGGTACTGTGCCGCCGGAAACGCCTAAAATAGCAGGACTACGATTTTCTTGAGCAACTTTTAAAATAGATTTTACCCACTCTAAGTTATTAATATTGAATTGACCTACAGCATATTTATTTTTAAACGCGTCAGTTAAAATCTCTTTCATTGATACGAGCTGCATAAGATTCTCCTATGACATGATATTGCTATTAATGCAGCTTATTTATACCACTAAAAAGAAAAGTAAAAAGTGACAAACTTCACAAAAATGAAATTTTTATGAAGTTTTGCATAAAAAGTATAAAATAAAGAGCAAAAACTACTTTTGTTTGAATACTTTTGTCGAATTCGTTGTTTGGCTCAAGTTTTGCATTGAAAATAATAAATCTTGATTAGAAACCGCTAAAAAAAATGCATCCACTAAAATTAACTGCAAAATTCGAGCAGAGGCATTTTTACCTAACAATGGTGTATCCGGTGCGGGGGTACAGATAACAAAATCTGATAACATAGCGATTGGAGAAACATCGCTGTGCGTAATACAAATAATTTTAGCCCCATTTCTACGAGCTTCAGCGACAACCTTTAACAAATCCGTAGTTTTCCCTGAATGTGAAACGACTAAAATCACATCTTCTTTAGTAAGTAAAGAAGCAGACATCATCATTAAATGAATATCCCGATAAGTATTACAACGGATTCCTATTCGTAAAAATTTATGCGCAATATCATCACAGATAGTATTGGAACCACCGGCCGCATAAAGATCTCGATTCTTGGCATTGAAGAAACATTTCGCCGCTTCTGAGATTACGTTAGAATCCAGAATAGCTTTACCTTCAGAAATAGTTTGTAGAGAAATATTAAATACTTTATCTACTAAATCCTGTACGCTATCCTGATTAGAAAATTCTATAGTATCCAACGGATTTTTTGTAAAAGAATCAGTAAGCTGCTGTCGTAATTCTCTAAAACCGGAGAAGCCTAGCGATTTTGCTACTTTAACAACCAATGCTTCAGATACATTAATTGAATTTGCCACCGTATTTAAAGAAGTATTCTTATTAAATTTGGTAGCATCTAATAACCAATCTACGACCCGTTTTTCGGTAATTGTCATTCCTTCTCGCTTCATTCTAATACTAGGGATGAGAGATAAGTCTTTATTCATACAAAACTCATTTAATAAACTACAAAGTGATATCTAAAAATTTTGGTGAAAAATTGAAAATATACAAAAGTGCGGTCAAAAAACTCCCTGTTTTTCAACCGCACTTTTTGGTTTTTTACTTCGCCATACGGTAAATATTTGCCATATCCGTTTGTTTCAGCGCTTTTGCCGAGCCGATTTGTCCGCCGCAGGCGAGGCTGCACATTTCCGCCATGGTGCCGATTTGTTCGTCTGTCGGATGCACGCCCAATTCGGCAAGAGAAACCGGCATATGAATGGAACGGAAAAAATCTTCCATGGCTTCAATACCTTTTAAAGCGGTCTGTGCGGCATCGGTCGTCGGTTTAACGCCCATCACGTTGACGGCAAAACGTTCAAAGCGATGTAAGCAGTTTTGATATACATATCTTGCCCAACTGCCCCATAGAGATGCCAACCCTGCGCCGTGTGCCACATCAAACATCCCGCTGACCTCATGTTCCAACATATGGGTCGCCCAGTCGCCGCTTTGGTTGCCGCAGCCGGTTAAATCGTTATGGGAAAGACTGCCCGCCCACATGATTTCGGCGCGAGCGGCATAGTTATCCGGTTGATCGCGTAAGATTTGTGCGTTGTGCATTACCGTGCGCATTAAGGCTTCCGCAATGCTGTCGGTGATTTCCATATTGCCGCCGTTAGTAAAATAACGTTCCATCGTGTGCATTAAAATATCTGCGACACCGCAAGCGGTTTGATAAGCGGGTAGAGAAACCGTTAATTGCGGGTTCATTACGGCGAATTTCGGACGGCTTAAATCATCGTCATAAGCGCGTTTCACCATGCCCTCATCTTTAGTGATCACCGATCCCGCACTCATTTCACTGCCTGCCGCGGCAATGGTCAACACGCAGCCGAGCGGTAAACAAGCGGTTGCCTGACGCGTATGTTCAAACAAATCCCACACATCGCCGTTATCGGCAACACCGTAAGCAATGGCTTTGGCGGAGTCAATTACGCTGCCGCCGCCAACCGCCAAAATAAAATCCACTTCATGTTGCCTACATAATTCAATGCCTTGATAAACAAGAGATAATCTGGGATTCGGCACCACGCCGCCCAATTCTATATAAGCAATAGCGGCGCTGTCTAAAGCCTGTTTAATACGATCGAGCAAACCCGATTTTTTCGCACTGCCGCCACCGTAATGAATCAATACCTTTTTGCATTTCCGCTGTTTGACCAATTCGCCCACTTGGCGTTCGGTGTCTTTGCCGAACACAACTTTGGTCGGGGCATAATAAATGAAATTGTTCATGCGCTTTCTCCTCTCTAAATTTTATTTAACCGATCCTGATATCACTCCCACCAACGTGGCATATCCGGTTTATCAAACAAATATTTTTCCCCTAATTTAGGTGCGACAAGGGGAATGCCTTTTTCATCGGCGGTTTTTGCGGCTTTTTTAATGGATTCGTCCCAAGGGTGTACACCGAGATCAAATACGCCCCAATGAATCGGCAGGAACATTTTCGCTTGCAGATCCTGTACCGCTTGCACCGCTTGTTCAGGGAACATATGGGTGTAAGGCCAACCCGGATTGGCAGCATCAATTTCTACAAAAGCGGCGTCAAAGCCGTTATATTTTTTGCCGAATTCGGCAAACTGTTCGCCATATCCGCCGTCGCAAGACCAAAACAGCCGTTTTCCCGCACCTTCAAGCACATACGCCGCCCATAGGGTTTTATTGCGATCGGTAAACCAACGGGAACTGTAATGATTGGAACGTTCGGCGGTATATTTGATGCCGTTACGCTCAACGCTTTCGCTCCAACCCAATTCGGTGATTTTTTCCGCCGGCACGCCCCAAGACTGCAAACGACTGCCCAATCCGAGCGGCGTAATAAAATGCGCCGCTTTATCCGCCAAATAGCGAATAGTGGACGTTTCCAAATGATCATAATGATCATGCGTTATCAACACTACATCAATTTTCGGCAGCTGCTCCGCTTCTATCGGTGCCGGCTGATAACGCGGCACAGTGAAAGGCACGGGCGAAGCGTTGCCGAAAACGGGATCGATTAAAATGCGCTGACGGTTAAATTCCAAAATCGCACTAGCATGACCCAGCCAGTAATAAGCTAAAACTTCCGGTTCAGCAAAATCTTTTTGTGTCAGACGAACGGTCGGCAGCGGCTGTTTCGGCGCATTGGGCGACGGGCTGCCATAACCGAACCACCCCGTTTCACCGGTCATTTTATCCGGCCAATAAGGCAGCTCGCGCGGTGAAATAAAACGACCGTCGCGAAAATAACTCAAATGCTCAAAACGCGCGGTATCCTTCGGCGTATCGCCCAATTGGGCGTAAATATAAGCGAACAATCCGAGCGCAAGCAGGATAAGGATAATTAAAAATTTCAGTAACCGAATAAAAAGTTTTCTCATTGTGCTAATCTATGCAAATAACCAGTGCGTTATTTTAACCTATTTTGCCGCACAACCAATCATTCGACCGTGCAAAAGTGCGGTCGGATTTTTAAGTGTTTTTTACGGATAATCAAATGACTGCCGATCAACAAAAAATCCGCGTTTTAAATAAGCTAGTCGAACATTACGGACATCAAAACTGGTGGGAAGATGACAATCGGCTGAAAGATTGCGTCTCGATGATTTTAATTCAGCAATCGACCCAACAAAACGTGGAGAAAGCGCTGCTTAATTTAGCGCCTTATTTCAGTTTGCAACAGTTGGAACAACTGGATATCGGAACACTGGAAACGCTTATTCGTCCCTCCGGTTTCTTTAAACAAAAAGCGCAATACATTAAAAACCTTGTGGCTTTTTTCCTCGCGCACGGTGCAGACTTAGACGCTTTTGAACAATTTTCCACAGCGGAATTACGGCAAAAACTGTTAGCCGTAAAAGGCGTAGGTTCGGAAACCGCCGATGTTATGCTGCTGTATATTTTCAACCGCAAAGTATTTATCGCCGATAATTATGCAATGCGTTTATTTCAACGTTTGGGGTGGGGAGAATATAAAAATTATGAAGCGATGAAAAAAGCAGTGAATCATTTGGTGGATGAAATTTCCTTAAAACAATGCAAAGAATGGCACGCCTGCATTGATGTGCACGGAAAAACATTTCGTTTGAATGCAGGGTTGGATGAAAGCTTTTTGAAACGCTAAGCGAAATTTATTTTCCGGATTGTTGCAAAGCTTTCAACATAGTCCGATATTCTGTTGAATTTTCCAGTAAAATTTGTGCCGCCCGTTTCAGTTTATTGATATCGGACGCCGGTAAATAAAACGAAGTACTGATATTCAATACTTCTTTTCTGAGCGGAGATTCGGGTAAATCTTTCAAACTTAAGCTGACAAAATGAAGCTCGACCCTGTCTGGTGCGGGGATTTTACGCATATTCTTATTCCATTGCTCGGCAAATTCGCGAAAACGGCGCAGCGTGATCTGGGTATTGCGGTCAATAGGGACATTAATAATCGTATTAACCACATCGGTCACACCCGGCACATCCGCGCTTTGATCTATTTCGCTGGTTACTTCATTTTGCGCATTCACATTAATCACAACAATTCGTTTTAATCCGCTTTCCAACGCCTTACGGTAGATTTTTTCCTGTCCCATCACATCATAAATATCGGTTAAACTGGATAATCCCAAATTATCGGTTAACCCGCCGTCCACCAAATGAATAAACGGGCGTTCTTTACTGTTTTGATAAAGGGATAAAATATTTTTGACTTCTTCAATATTTTTGGATTTCAAGCCGCCGTCGCTTTCCGACGCTTCCAAAATGGCCAACTCGGGGATCGTGTAATTGCAGTTACCGCCATTGTTATTCAAGGTCAACGGACTAAAAATCAGCGGTACCGAACTGGAAGCCGCCACTGCACGGGCTATTTCCAAGTCGTTTAAATTCAAACACAAACCGTCAAAAAATTCTTGAGTAAAGGTAATTTTCTGTCCGATATTCATATCCGTAGCGCTAATCACGGCAAAAGGTCCTTTGCGTTTATGAGCAAGATCAGCAAAAGTCGCGTTTCTATACAACGCCAAATTAAGTTGCTCTTGCAATAGATCACCTCGCCCGAACTGAGGTGATGTTAAACGGGGAAGATTGGAAAAAGATAGGATTTGGTTAATAACTTCACTTTGAAAGTTCTTTTTCAGGAAATCATTTTCAAATTTAGGAATAACATCGGCACCCTGTAAAGCAAAATATGCCGCCAATAACGAACCGCCGGATACGCCGTAAACCAAATCTATATTTTCCAATAAGTTACCCGCTTGGCGACCTGATTTAACCGGCGTGTGCTTAAACTGTTCCAACACGCCGTAACCCAATGCCGCCGCACGACTTCCGCCACCGGAAAACATCAACAAAATTAAATTGCTATCCTGTTGTTTGATAACATCTTTCATTCGATAACCGGATTGAGGATTTAATTGTTCAATGGTTTGCAGCGGTTGGTAGGTCGCCAGATTACAGGCGGATAAGTAGAGGATCGTGATAAAAGCAACGGATTTCTTCAGCATAGTCGGCAGCCAAAAGTGCGGTCACTTTTTTCACTGTTTTATGGTTATAAAACGACGAAAAAAACGACCGCACTTATTCATAATTAACGAATGCCTAATTGGAAAATAATCACTTCCGCCTGACAGCTGAAGGTGAATGAGGCATCTAATTGATAACCGCCGTCCACCGCGTTGATTTCGCTGTTGATTTGGCAAGGGTCGCTTTCTACATCACGCGCTTTTTGGGTAAAACGCTGTAATGCCTGCTGCGCTTCTTCTTGCGTTGCATAAAGTTGACTGATTTTAGCTTCGCGTTCGCTGTTATCAAGGATGGATCCCACGTCAAACGTATTGCAACCCACACATTCAATCGGTTTATCCGCTTTCATAATGACTCCTTATAAAATAAGTTAAAAGTGAACTAACTTTAATCCTAAATTCGTTATTAAGCAACCTTTTAGACCGAATTGATGAGATAAAAAAACCTTTGCGCTCAGGCAAAGGTTTTTGTGATAACAAAAGGGATTATTCCGTTGCTTTCGGTTTGATCAAAGCGTACAACACGCCGGTAACCACTGAACCGATGGCGATTGCCGCCAAATACATTAACGGTTCGGAAACAAACGGAATCACGAATAAACCACCATGCGGCGCTTGCAGGGTGATGCCTAACCCCATAGAAATTGCACCGGCTGTGGCACCGCCGATAATGCTGGTCAGAATCACGCGCACCGGATCTGACGCCACAAACGGTAGCGCACCTTCGGAAATAAAGCATAATCCCAAAGCAAAGGAGGCTTTGCCCGCATCGCGTTGATTGGTGTTGAATTTGTTACGCGCAATCCAAGTGGCGATCGCCATACCCAACGGTGGTACCATACCCGCCGCCATTGCCGCTGCCATCGGCGTGTAAACCTGTGAAGCAATCATACCGACGGAGAATGCGTAAGCCGCTTTATTTACCGGACCGCCCATATCGGTACACATCATCGCACCGATAACGATACCCAAGATAACCGCATTGACTTCACCCATGGATTTCAACCAGGCGGATAAGGATTCCATAATCTGCGCTACCGGCGGGTTAACCGCATACACCATTGTTAAACCGACGATTGCCGAACCGAACAACGGTAGGATCAAGATTGGTTTTAAAGATGTTAAACTCGGTGGTAATTTAATGATATCGTTGAGGAATTTCACCACATAACCGGCAAGGAAACCGGCGATAATACCGCCCAAAATCCCCGCGCCGGCAGAAGTCGCCAACATACCGCCGATAAGACCTACCGCTAAACCCGGACGGTCGGCAATGGAAAACGCCACATAACCGGCAAATACCGCAATCATTAAGTGGAATGCGGCACCGCCGCCGATATCCATTAAGGCTTTCGGTAAACCGCCGGCAATGCTTGCGTCTTTAAAGGCTTCGATACCGAACATAAAGGAAATGGCGATTAACAAGCCGCCGGCGACAACTAACGGTAACATATGAGATACGCCGGTCATTAAGTGTTTATATACGCCTTTTTTCTCGCCTTTATTTTCTTCACCGGCTGCGGCATTGGCATCACCGCTGTAAATTTTGGCTTCGCGGAAAGCTTTTTCAAACTCCTGCGCGGTTTTCTTCAATGCCAAACCCGTTGATGTGCGATACATCGGTTTGCCTTTAAATTTATTGAGATCGACGTCAATATCCGCCGCTACAAACACCAAGTCCGCCGCTGCAATTTCTTCCGCTGAAATCGGATTGCCCGCACCCACCTGACCGCGGGTTTCCACTTTCACATTCCAACCCTGCGCTTTGGCATATTGCTCAATAGCTTCCGCCGACATAAATGTATGCGCAACGCCGGTCGGGCAAGCGGTAACCGCGACGATATTTTTCGTCGTATCATTGAAAACTGCCGCAGAATCGACCGCACTTTGTGCCGGAGCAACATAATCCGTAGCGGCAAAGAAAGAATCGGTAATGGTGGATTCAGGGGCATTCAGTGCGTGTTCAGCGCTAATTAAATACACTTTTTTACCTGACAGTTGCGGATTATTCGGCAGTTGGTCACCGAAAACAATAGCCACATCCGCCGCTTGAGCCGATTCCACCACCTGATGGTTCTGTTGTTTTGCCGCCGCAGCCAATACTTGACGCAATAAATAGGCTTTTGCATTTCCTACATTAGGCGATTGGGTAATAAAAATATTCATAGGATTATCCTTCAATTAAGGTGATTTTGACTTGGTTTAAAATCGGCTCTAATAAAGCACGGTCGCTTACACCGACGTTACTTTGCGAAACCGCAAATGCCGATACCGCACTGGCAAATGCTAACGTATCCTGTTGCGATAGATTGTTGACTAATCCGTAGATTAAGCCCGCCACCATCGAATCGCCCGCACCGACGGTACTGACCACGTTTTCGCATTTCGGCGGTTGCGCTTGCACCACGACGTTATCGCTCAACCATAAAGAACCCTTGGCGCCCATAGAAATAACCACATTGGCTATACCTTGCGCTTTCAGTTTTTTTGCAGCGGCAACAATATCCTCAAGGGTCGGCAAACTGTGTCCGATCCAAGCTTCCAATTCGCGATGATTCGGTTTAACCAACCAAGGTTTGGCTTTTAATCCGGCGGTAAGCGCATCGTTGCTACTGTCCAACACCACTTTTACGCCGGCGCTATGCAACTGCATCAGCCAATCGGCAAATAATTCGGGGCTGATACCGCGCGGCAAACTGCCGCACACCGCCACAATATCGAATTCTTTACAATACGCTAATGAATCCGCAACGAATTTTTGCCAATCCTGCGGACTGATTTGATAACCTAAAAAGTTCAAATCGGTGACATCCGCTTCCGTTTCGGTGATTTTTACGTTAATTCGGGTTTTACCGGCGACACGTTGGAATTTATCCTGTAAACCGAGCTGACGAAACATATGCTCAAAGTCGCCCTGATTGTCTTCTCCTAAGAAACCGCCGACCGCCACCTCAACACCTAAATCATTCAGTACTTTTGCGACATTAATGCCTTTGCCGGCGGGAAACAAACCTAAAGTTTCCACCGTATTGACTTCGCCTAATTCAATTCGTTTTAAACGACCGACCAAATCATAGGCGGCGTTTAACGTGATGGTTGCTACTTTTGCCATAGATTATTCTCCCAAGCCCGCTTCTATCGCCGCTCCGATGCCTTGAATGGCTTTCTGCGCATCTTCACCGGTCGCGACAAAACGCAAGCGGTGTCCTTTCACTACCCCTAAAGCGACGACTTTCATCAGACTTTTAGCGCTGACTAATTGAGTTTCACGATCAAGGTTCTGTACCGCTACCGATGCGTTATATTTTTTCACCTCGTTTACCAACACCGCTGCCGGACGAGCATGTAAACCGTGTTCGTTACGCACGGTAAAAATCGCTTCAACCGCATCGGAAGGGACATTTTCTTGCTTATTTTCTACCGCACTTTCTTCTGTAACAGCTTGTGCGACAACTTCAATCGTATCCGCCTGCGCCGGAGGAACGGCGGAAACCGGCTCGCCCAAACCTTCCGCCACGGCTTTGGCAATGGCTTCAATAGCCTGTTTGGCATCTTCGCCTTCCGCTACAAAACGTAAACGATGTCCTTGCGTAACGCCTAATGCTACTACTTTCATCAAACTCTTGGCGCTCACCGGTGCGGTTTCGCGAGTCAGATTTTCAACGGAAATTTTTGCGCCAAACTGTTTAATTACATTCACCAATAACGCCGCCGGACGAGCATGTAAACCGTGTTCGTTACGAACGGTAAAGGTGCCGATGACCGTTGCCGCACCGTTATTTAATGCGTCTGTTTGCACTTGATTTTGCGATTGCGCCATAACGCCGTTTAAAACATCCACAATTTTTTGCACATTCCCGTTTAACAGAACTTCCTGCGTTTGTTCTTCTAACAAACGGGCTAAAACCGCATTGATCCGATCGTCTTTTGCCGCAATGGTCAATACGGCGTTTACCGTTTTACCGTTGTTATCGAAGGCTTTCCCTGCACGGCTGAATGCCAACGCATTTTTCAAATTACCGACAACACTGTCCGTCAGCCATAAACCTTTACCCAGCGGCAATGCCGGCGTTGCAATAACTTCGGAAACAAACTGATTATCCACCGCACTTTGTTGTTGTAAATGACCGACGTTCACTGCGATCAAAGTAAGCAAACTCTGCGTATCGATATTCAGATGAATATCGTCGCTTTTTACCGTTACCTCATCGCTTTCACCCATTAAAATAGCGCGGAATTTTTTTACGTCCTGTAATGTTGCCAGTTGCGCCGCAACGTCTTCATCACCCAAAACATGAGTTAATTGACGTAACAGCGTTAAATGTTCATCGGAGCGGGCGGCAATACCAATCACCACATAAGCGATGTTGCCTTCGCCCCATTCGATTCCCTGCGGAAACTGAAAAATCTGAACGCCGGTATCTTTTACCATCGAACGGGTTTCCAACGTACCGTGCGGAATCGCAATGCCGTTACCCAAAAAAGTGGACGTCTGTAACTCACGCGCCAGCATTCCCTGCAAATAACCGCTTTCTACATAACCCGCCCGTTCCAACGCCGCCGCAACCATTTCGATCGCCTGCTGTTTATTGGTGGCTTGAACTGCCAAATGAATGTTGTTTTCAGGTAAATTGAACATTCTGTTTCCTCTCAATAAGCTTGATTTGAATCTGCAAAAACCTTTCAGGTTTAATTACTTTATTAACCCTTTAATAAAAACAAAGGGTTAATAAAAATTATTTACATAAAGACAATAAGGTTTCGCTACCTTTTACGATATATTCGTCCTCATCGCTGCGTATTTTGTCTTTGCGTATATCCAACATTGCGTCATAAATGCCCTGCGTCATACTCGGACGATCAATATGCCACCAACATGTATTACTTAAGCGACTGAAATTATTTTGCAAATCAGACGCAAATACTACGCCGCTGTAATAAGCATGTACGCTACTGTCGATACCTTTCGATAATTTGTCTTTAATTTGCTCGAGCGGTACTAAAATCCGTCCCAAATACCAATCATTCACACCGCTGGCAAAAGAATTTACGTCATAGTCTTCTTTCACTTGACCTCTGTAACTTTGTACTGTGGAGGCATAGGCTACTGCATAGGATTTTTGATCGATTTGCTCTTCATCTAAATTAATTACCGGCTTGCTGTCGCCTATAAACGGAATATAAGAAGTGTAAGAAGTAAAAGACGAGCAGGCAGAAAGTATGATTGCCGAAATTAAAATAGAAAATTTTTTAAACATAGAACCTCTTCCGTGTCAAAAATAGCGTCCAAACATTATAACCGCTGTCAATCATATAACCAACTAGGATTAACCGATTCGTTCTAAAAAAATTAAATCCGATTCGGTTAAAGTGCGGTTAAAAAACCGTTAATTTTAGGTATAATAACCACCTTTTTATTGTTTATATTTTAGGAAAAATATGGAACATACTTCTGTTAACTCAAAACGCAAAACACCGGACTTTGTCGGTCAAATTATTTTTGCCAGCCGTTGGTTACAGCTACCGATTTATTTGGGCTTAATCGTCGTGCAAGGCATATATGCTTACAAATTTATGAAATCATTATGGGTTCTGCTTACGGACTTAGACGAAATGGACAGCAATACGATTATGTTGGCAGTGTTAAATCTGATTGACGTAGTGATGATTGCCAATTTATTAGTGATGGTGATTGTAGGCGGATACGGCATTTTCGTTTCCAAATTAAACACTGAGGGTCACCCCGACGAACCGGAATGGTTGGATCACGTAAATGCTTCGGTACTGAAAGTGAAATTATCCATGTCAATTATCAGTATTTCATCCATCCATTTGTTACAAACTTTTGTGAATTCCGCAAATATTCCTGAAAAAACAATGATGTGGCAGCTCTTGTTGCATTTGGGTTTTCTGATTTCTGCGGTCGCAATGGCTTATACGGATAAAATTCTATACAGTACCAGCCACAAAAATCATTAACCCTATCATCCAAACTATTCAAGCAAAGAAAAGCCGGATTTACAAAACCGGCTTTCTTTTTCCGCTTAATTTGTCCTATGTGCCTTTAATTTAGAGGTTATAAACGAAAACCGTCGCTGTTGGCGACGGTTTAAATAAAAGTGCGGTCGAAAAAACGCGCGTTTTAACAATCAGCGATTTTTCTGTACTAATTTTTCCGTTAATTCGTAAGCGCGTAATTTTGCAAGTTCTTTGGAAAGTTTGGATGCCATCAGTTCATAGTTAGCATCACCGTGACGGGAAACGATATTTTCTTCCGCACGATGTTTAGCCGCTAAAATACGCTCTCTATCCAATTCTTCTCCACGAATAGCAACGTCAGCAAGTACCGTCACAATGTTCGGTTGAACTTCCAAAAATCCGCCCGAAACATAGATTACTTCTTGATCTCCGTTTTCAAAAGTAAATTTCACAATTCCCGGTTTGATCGCAGTAAGCAACGGCGTATGACCGGCTAAAATACCGAGTTCACCTTCAATCCCCGTTGCTTGTACGCTGTTCACAAGACCTGAAAAAATCTTTTGCTCCGCACTTACTACCGTTAAATTAAATGTAGCCATTTTTTTCTCCTTCAAGTTTTCTGTTAATCAGTTCTTGAAGTGATTACATATTTTTAGCTTTTTCTAACACTTCATCAATGGTTCCGGCCATATAGAACGCCTGTTCCGGAATATGGTCATACTCACCGTCTAAAATGCCTCTAAAGCCGCGAATAGTTTCTTTCAACGGAACATATTTACCCGGCGTACCGTTAAATACTTCGGCAACGAAGAACGGTTGTGATAAGAAACGCTCGATTTTACGCGCGCGCGCCACCACTAATTTATCGTCTTCGGAAAGCTCGTCCATACCGAGGATTGCAATAATATCCTTCAACTCTTTATAACGTTGCAAAATACCTTGCACGCCACGGGCTACGTCATAATGTTCTTGACCGACGACCAACGGATCCAACTGACGAGAAGTGGAATCTAACGGATCAACCGCAGGATAAATACCTAAAGACGCGATCTGACGGCTCAATACCACGGTAGAGTCTAAGTGCGCAAAGGTTGTCGCCGGAGACGGGTCGGTTAAGTCATCCGCCGGAACATAAACCGCTTGCACGGAAGTGATAGAACCGGTTTTAGTTGAAGTGATACGTTCCTGTAACACACCCATTTCTTCCGCAAGGGTCGGCTGATAACCCACCGCAGACGGCATACGACCTAATAAAGCTGACACTTCGGTACCTGCCAAGGTATAACGATAAATGTTATCTACGAAGAATAATACGTCACGTCCCTCGTCACGGAATTTTTCCGCCATAGTCAAACCGGTTAATGCCACGCGTAAACGGTTACCCGGCGGTTCATTCATCTGACCGTACACCAGAGACACTTTGTCCAATACGTTGGATTCTTTCATTTCATGATAGAAGTCGTTACCTTCACGAGTACGCTCACCTACACCGGCGAATACGGAATAACCGGAGTGTTCAATCGCAATATTACGGATTAATTCCATCATATTTACGGTTTTACCTACACCCGCACCACCGAACAAACCGACTTTACCCCCTTTAGCAAACGGGCAAATTAAGTCGATAACTTTAATACCGGTTTCCAACAATTCGGTGCTGTTTGATTGTTCTTCGTAACTTGGCGCCGCACGGTGAATATCCCATTCTTCCTCTGCGCCGATAGGTCCTTGCTCGTCAATCGGTTCACCCAATACGTTCATAATACGACCCAAGGTTTTGGTTCCTACCGGTACCTGAATCGGATTACCCGTATTTTCAACTTTCAAACCGCGTTTCAAACCGTCTGATGATCCCAATGCGATACAACGAACTACACCGCCGCCTAATTGTTGTTGAACTTCAAGAGTTAGTCCCGTTTCAACTTTTAATGCATCATAAACTTTTGGTACTGCATCTTGTGGGAATTCAACGTCAATCACCGCACCGATGATCTGTATAATTTTTCCTGCTGCCATTACCGTTCCTCTAATTTCTATTAAATTGCAGCCGCACCGGCAACAATTTCATTTAACTCATTTGTAATACTTGCCTGACGGGCTTTATTGTACACCAACTGCAAGTCATTGATTAAATTACCTGCATTATCCGTTGCTGCTTTCATCGCCACCATACGGGCAGCCTGCTCCGAAGCCAAGTTATCCACCACAGCTTGGTAAACCTGAGATTCCAAATAACGGATCAATAAACTGTCTAACAACACTTTCGGATCCGGTTCGTAAATATAATCCCAGCTTTGCTGTTTATCGTCTAAACTATCGTGTTCCAATTCAGGCAAGGGTACCAACTGCTGAAAGGTCGGTTTTTGCGACATCGTGTTGATAAATTTATTATAAACGATATAAACAGCATCTATTTCACCGCTTTTATAAATATCAAACATTCTATTTGCAATACCGATTAACTCTTCAACGGAAGGCGTATCTCCCATACCGGAACTTTGTCCTCTGATATGCAATCCCAACGAACGGAAAAAACTGATACCTTTAGAACCGATTAAAGCCAGTTCTACCGTTACTTTTTGTTCTTTCCATTTCTTAATTTCGGTCAACGCCGTTTTAAACAAGTTAATGTTTAAACCGCCGCACATACCTCTATCGGTTGAAATAATCAGTACACCCACTTTTTTTATTTCACGCTCTACCAAAAACGGGTGTTTATAATCAATAGTTGCTTTAGACACGTGGCTGATAACATTACGTATAGTTTCGGCATATGGACGCGAAGCAGCCATACGATCCTGCGTTTTACGCATTTTCGAGGTAGCAACCATTTCCATTGCTTTAGTAATTTTCTGTGTACTTTTTACACTGGAAATTTTGGTTTTTATCTCTTTTGCACCTGCCATTTTGTTTCTCCGTTTCCGTTATTACCACGTATTGTTGGCTTTGAAACTATCCAAAATGCCTTTCAATGTGTCTCTGATTTCATCGTTATAGTTACCGCTCTTCGTCAACTCATGCATAAACTCGGTATTATTACGATTTGCATAACTTAAAAGTGCGGTCTCAAAACTGCTGATTTTATCCAATTCGACGTCTTCCAAATAACCGAATTCCGCAGCAAACAATACTAAAGCCTGTTCCGCTACTGATAACGGAGAATATTGTTTTTGTTTCAACAACTCAGTTACTTTTTCGCCGTGAGATAATTGCTTACGCGTCGTATCATCCAAATCGGAAGCAAACTGAGCAAAGGCTGCTAATTCACGATATTGCGCTAATGCAGTACGGATACCGCCGGCTAATTTTTTAATGACTTTAGTTTGCGCAGAACCGCCTACACGGGATACCGAAATACCCGGGTTTACCGCCGGACGGATACCGGAGTTAAACAAGTTAGATTCTAAGAAAATCTGACCGTCGGTAATCGAAATTACGTTAGTCGGTACGAATGCGGAAACGTCACCTGCTTGCGTCTCAATAATCGGAAGTGCGGTTAAAGAACCGGTTTTTCCTTTTACGGCGCCTTTAGTAAAACGTTCAACATAGTCTGCATTTACGCGGGAAGCGCGTTCAAGCAAACGCGAGTGCAAATAGAATACGTCACCCGGGAATGCTTCACGACCTGGTGGACGACGTAATAATAAAGAAATTTGACGGTAAGCTACCGCTTGTTTAGATAAATCGTCATATACGATTAAGGCATCTTCACCGCGATCACGGAAATATTCACCCATCGCACAACCGGAATATGGTGCCAAATATTGTAATGCAGCCGATTCAGATGCCGAAGCAACCACAACGATAGTATTTTCTAATGCGCCGTGTTCTTCCAATTTACGTACTACGTTAGCAATAGTCGATGCTTTTTGACCTACCGCGACATAGATACATTTGATGCCCGAATCACGTTGGTTAATGATTGCATCAATCGCCAATGCGGTTTTACCGGTTTGACGGTCACCGATGATTAATTCGCGTTGACCACGTCCAATCGGCACCATTGAGTCAACGGCTTTATAACCGGTTTGAACCGGTTGATCTACCGATTTACGATCAATAACGCCCGGCGCAATCACCTCAACCGGAGAAAAACCGTCATTTGTGATTTCACCTTTACCGTCAATCGGTTCACCTAACGTATTTACTACGCGACCCAATAAACCGCGACCGACCGGTACTTCAAGAATACGGCCGGTACATTGTACTTCCATGCCTTCCGCAAGATCGGTATAAGGTCCCATTACTACGGCACCGACGGAATCTCTTTCCAAGTTAAGTGCCATTGCATAACCACCGTTCGGCAATGCAATCATTTCCCCTTGCATTACTTCACTTAAACCGTGAACACGGATAATACCGTCGCTCACCGAAACGATTGTCCCTGTATTGCGTGCTTCACTTACAACTTCAAACTGGGCAATGCGTTTTTTAATCAATTCACTGATTTCAGTTGAATTTAGCTGCATCTTTTATTCCTCTTATAATTGCAATTCGTTTGCCAGACGGGTTAATTGTCCGCGACTACTGCCGTCAATCACAAAATCCTCTGTACGAATAATAACCCCTGCTATCAACGAGCTATCGACACTGCAATTTAATTTAACTTTACGGGCAAGTCTTTTTTCCATCGCCACAGCAATTTTATCTTGTTGCTTTGTACTTAACGGTTGAGCTGAGATGACTTGAACTTCCGTAATCGCCTGATGTTCCTCAACATAATGTTGAAATTCCCGAAATACGGCCGGAAGTACAGTTAAACGCTTATTTTCAGCCATTAACCTAATAAGATTTTGCCCATATTGATCAAGTTGTTCACCACAAATTGAGATCACCGTATCAGCAACTTTGTCTGATGAAAAAGAACTGGTTAAGAAATTTTGTACACTTTCGTTTTTCACCACTTCAGCGGCAAAATTCAACATTTCTGTCCATTTTTCGACCGCACTTTGTTCTACAGCAAACTCAAACGCTGCTTTGGCATAAGGGCGAGCTATCGTAGTTAATTCTGACATAAGCTCAACCTTCTTATAGTTCTGCAACTAATTTATCAATAATGTCGTTATTTGCCGCTTCATCAACCGTGCGACCCACAATTTTTTCCGCACCGGCAATAGCGAGCGATGCCACTTTAACGCGTAACTCTTCTTGAACACGTTTACGCTCGGCTTCGACTTCAGCATAACCCTGTTCAATAATTTTTGCTTTTGTTGCTTCAGCTTCGGCTTTGACTTCTTCAAGAATTTGGTTGCGACGCTTATTCGCCAACTCCACAATTTCCTGAGCTTGAAGTTTCGCTTGAGTAATTTCCTGCTCTAACAACGCTTTTGTATCAGCTTGTTCTTTTTTAGCCTCTTCAGCGGAAGCAAGTGCGTTAGCAATACCTTTTTGACGTTCTTCAATCGCGTTAATCAATGGTGGCCAAACAAATTTGACGCAAAACCACACAAATATTGCAAATGTGATCGTTTGGCCTATTAGTGTTGCATTCAGATTCACAACGTCCTCCTTAATAATGTCGTGTTAATTACTCGAAACGAGTAATATTTTTGTCATTTATCACGACGATTATTGAGCTAATAAAGCGATAAACGGGTTATTAAAGATAAAGAGTACTGCAATACCTACAGCAATCATTGCGATCGCATCAAGAAGACCGGCAACAATAAACATTTTAGTTTGTAAGCTGCTTGCTAATTCAGGTTGACGAGCAGAAGACTCTAAGAATTTACCACCCAGAATAGCAAAACCAATAGCTGTACCTAATGCGGCGCAAGCCAGTAGAATTACAGATCCAAAAATTGTTGCGGTAATTACGTTTTCCATAATGTTTCTCCTATTGAATGGAAATAGCCAAAGGCCGGGTTATTGTTAATAAAAAGTGAATAAAAAAGATCTTAATGGTCTGCTTTATTGTAACCGATACTTAAATAAACAATGGTCAGCATCATAAAAATGAATGCCTGCAAAGTAATAATCAAGATATGGAAAATAGCCCAAACCAACTGTAAAGGAATGCCCAATACTTGCGGAACAAAACTTTCCGCCATATACATAACGGCAATCAATACGAAAATCAGCTCACCGGCATACATATTACCGAACAAACGGAAAGCCAATGAGATCGGTTTAGCCAGTAAAGTAACCACTTCAAGCAAAAAGTTTACCGGAATGAAAGCCCAGTGATTAAACGGATGCAATGTATATTCTTTAACGAATCCGCCGAATCCTTTAGACTTAATGGTATAGAAAATAATCAGGAAAAAGACGCCGATGGATAAGCCCAATGTTGAACTGATATCTGCCGTAGGAACCGCACGTAAATAATCAACACCGAACAAATAAGCCACTTGCGGTAAATAATCCACCGGAATTAAATCAATGGCATTCATAATGAATACCCAACAGAAAATAGTCAAAGCGATAGGCGCAACCACATTACGCGGACCGTGAAAATTATCTTTCACTACGCCGTTAACCCATTCCACCAGCATTTCAACGAAACACTGCCATTTCCCCGGTACGCCGCTTGTCGCGGATTTTGCCGCCTTACGGAAAAAATAAAGGAAAATAATACCTGATACGATAGTGAAAAACAGCGTATCCAAATGAACGCCCGAAAATCCTTCGCCTGCTTTCAAGAACGATAAATGGTGACTGATATAGTCCGCTGAAGTTTGCCCTGCCATAGTTTATCCTTTTAAAGTCATTTAAATTTTATTTTGTTTAATATGTGCAAACAGACACATAGGTAATAAATTATTCAGTAATAAAGACAGAAAATAACCTGTAAAAAACGCCGTTATGTTTAATTCCGTACAAAACCAAAAAACGGCGCTGATTAAACCTATTGTTATTATCCACTTAAATATCTCGCCTTGATAAAAAGCAGCTAACTTGCCCGACTGGTATCCCGTTTTACGGAAAAAAATCCAATACACAAAAAAACAATAGGGAATAAAACTCGAAACAGCACCTAAAGTGAAGGAAACAGCCCATACTTTGTGCCATATTGTTAATAAAATCGCCGTCATCAGCAAAAATATTGTCTCAAATAACAATGCCGCACGATAAATTTTTTTACTTCTCTTAATAACAGCAGACATTTTTATTTATTCCGAACAAACAGCGAACTCAAATTATACGGATTAGACAAAATAATGGCAATCGTTTGAGACACTAAAAATG
>JBHBXR010000122.1:0-3070 GCA_041795785.1 Mesocricetibacter sp. | reverse complement strand
CTCGGAAATTTTCAGGTACGCATAATGCTTCGGTGTCAGTTTCACTCCTTGGCTCGGTACGAGATTGACGTAAGGGTTATATTCGGGTTTCGGCACATATTTATGCACGTGTTTCATCACCGCTTCATAGCTGTGCGGACCGGTGATTTCCAACACTCTCGGATGCACTTCGCGAATTTGGTTTTCTTTCGCGCCCAAACAGCCGGTGACGATCACCTTGCCGTTTTCTTCCAATGCCTCACCGATGGCTTCTAACGACTCCTGCACGGCACTGTCGATAAAACCGCAGGTGTTGACAATCACTAAATCGGCGTTTTCATAACTCGGGATAATATTGTAACCGTCGGAACGCAATTCGGTCAGAATACGTTCGGAATCCACTAAGTTTTTCGGGCATCCCAAGCTGATAAAACCAATATTCGGTGTCTTAGCACTCATAAAAAATAACCTCTCGATAGTTAGGAAAATTGTACAAAATTTGCATAGAAAAGGCGATGCGGCACAAAGTAAAGTATTGTAATGTATTGTATAAAAACGTTATAAAAAAACACCGCACTTTAAATAAGTGCGGTGCGTTTTTACCTTATTTTGCAATAAATTAATGTTTGCAACCACAACCGTGATGATGATCGTGTTCTTTCTCGTCGTGACCGCCGCAGCAACCATGTCCGTGATGATGGTGATCGTGGTGGTGATGATGATCATGGTGATGACCGCCACAACCGCAACCGTGACCGCCTTCATCGCTGTCATGACCGCCGCAACAACCGCCGTGTTCGGAATGAATATGCCCGTGTGCAATTTCTTCCAATGTGGCTTCACGGGTCGCCACCACTTCCACGCTGAATAACAACTCTTGACCGGCTAACATATGGTTGCCGTCCACAACCACATCGTTTTCACCCACTTCGGTGATCACCACAGGCAACGGACCGATATCGGTGTCGGCAATAAAACGCATGCCCACCGCTAAATCGTCCACCCCGACAAACACCTCTTTCGGCACGCGTTGTACCATATTTTCATTATATTCGCCGTAACCTTCTTCCGGTTTTACACGCACTTCAAATTTATCGCCGACGGATTTGCCTTCCAACGCATTTTCCAAACCGATCACTAAATTATTATGACCTTGTAAATATTCCAACGGTTGATTTGCCGGCGCTTCATCAACCAATACACCGTCTTCGGTGCGCACTTGATAAGCAATGCTTACCACAACATTCTTTGCGACTTTCATCTTGACCTCATATTTCAGTTAAAAACGCGCCTATTGTATAGGAAATAACGATTAATAGAAAGCTAATCCAACAATCCCGCTTTCTTCAGAAAATTATAAATACCGTCCTGTTCGATATGATCCGTCACGTGAGTCGCCAACGCTTTGAGCTGCTCGTGAGCGTTGCCCATCGCCACGCCGACGCCGACGGTGCTCAACATTTCTACATCGTTCAAGCCGTCGCCGAACGCCATCACATTATCCATGGTCAAGCCGAAATGACGGATTGCCGATTCGATACCGCGCGCTTTGGAACCCTGTTGATCAAACAAATCCACCGAATTTTCATGCCAGCGCACCACTTTCAAACCGTCTAAAATACCCGAACGGGCGATCAGCTCGTCCTGACTTTGATCATAAAAAGGCAGAATCTGAAAAACATCGTGTTTGGTAAAATAATCCTTATCAACATGATAATCGGTACGTAGCGGATCCATCGCCGAGCGAACCTTGTCGTTAACGGCGGAAACGCAAATACATTCGTCGGATACAAAAGCGTAGTCAATATTGTGTGCGGCTAAAAAATCCACCACGCGTTGAATTTTCGCCGGTGCAATCGGATGTTGCGCCAGCACTTGATCCTGATAACGCACATATTGTCCGTTCATGGTGACGAACATATCCATTTCCGCTTCCGCTACCAACGCCTTGATTTTCGGCGGAAAACTGAACGGCGTACGACCGGTGGCGATGGCGGGAATAATGCCGTTGGCTTTTAAACCGCGAATGGCGGGTAACACGCTGGCGGGCAGATAATCTTTGTCTTTGACAATCAAAGTTTCATCAATATCAAAAAATACGATTTTTATTTGATCACGATAATTCGGTATAGTCATTTTTGCTCCTTTTGCGCTGATTTTGCACCAAGATTTTATCATTTTTGCGATCAAGATCGAGAAATTCAACCCGATAAAAAGCGAAATATTGCCGTTTGTCTTAAGCTGATAAAAACCGTCACGGACAACAACCGTCAAAGTGCGGTCGAAATTTTCACTGTTTTTTATTTGAGGAAGAAAATGAATTGGTTCGCTTTCTGTTGTGTGCAATGTCAGCGTCGGCTGGCAATCGCCAAACACGGATTATGCAGCCGTTGCAACGGGCAAATCCGCCGTTTTGCTTATTGCGGCTGTTGCGGATCCGAATTGAGCAAGCCGGCGTTATCCTGCGGTCATTGTTTGCGTAACGAACCGGGCTGGAACCGCATGGTGATTGTCGGACGCTATACGGAACCTTTATCCGTGCTGATTCACCGCTTTAAATTTCAAAACGGCTTCTTTTTAGACCGCACTTTGGCACGACTCTTACTGCTCGCCGTTTATGAGGCAAGGCGCACCCACCAACTGATCTTGCCGCAACTGATCCTGCCGGTGCCGCTGCATCATTTGCGCCAGTGGCAACGCGGCTACAATCAGGCGGATTTACTGGCGAAACAGCTTGCCCGTTGGCTGAACATTCCTTATCGGAACGACTTGGTGAAACGGATTAAACGCACGCCGACCCAACGCGGACTGACCGCTACCGCCCGCCGTCGGAATTTAAAAAATGCTTTTCGCATCAGCAATACCGTACCCAAAGCGGGCTATCGTTCCGTGGCGCTGGTGGATGATGTGATCACCACGGGTTCCACGCTCAATGAAATCGCCAAACAACTGCGTCACGCCGGAGTTGAGCATATTCAGGTATGGGGATTGGCGCGAACCTAAGCCGTAAGCAATAACAGTCATCGGTTCGAGAATATTTATTGCATTAAAAACTAGAAAAAAATTCTATCTAGGCGTATCATTTCCGACG
>JBHBXR010000121.1:0-4570 GCA_041795785.1 Mesocricetibacter sp. | reverse complement strand
GCGCAAATCGAGCAAATTATTATGGCGGATAAACGTGTATTAGGTTTTCATGATTTGCGTACCCGTCGTTCGGGAGCCACACGTTTTATTCAATTACATTTGGAATTAGATGACCATTTGTCATTTATTGAAGCTCATCATATTACGGAGAGTTTGGAACAACGTCTGAAACAGGCGTTTACGGCGGTTGATATTGTGATCCATCACGAGCCGACCAGTGTGGTGCAGGCGGAAGCCGTTAATATTTAGCGGTTTCGTTAAAAAAGTTGAAAACAGATCAAAATTTAACGAAATTTTGCTAGAGCATATAACCTGAATGGTGTAATCTTAGCGCCAAAATTTCTATGGATTTTTAATTTAGAAAAGGTAGTGAAAAAATGGTAAAAAAAATAGCTGTATTAACCAGTGGCGGCGATGCGCCGGGTATGAATGCCGCAATTCGCGGCGTCGTACGTGCGGCGTTATCCGAAGGTTTAGAAGTATGCGGTGTGTATGATGGGTATCAGGGCTTATACCATAACAGGATTAAGCCGTTAACCCGTTATAGCGTATCGGATATGATTAATCGCGGCGGTACGTTTTTAGGTTCCGCCCGTTTCCCTGAGTTTAAGGATCCCGCCGTACGCGCGAAATGTGCGGAAGTATTGCGATCTCACGGTATTGATGCCTTAGTGGTAATCGGTGGTGACGGTTCCTATATGGGAGCAAAATTGTTGACCGAAGAACATGGTTTCCCTTGTATCGGTATTCCGGGAACAATTGATAATGATGTGGCGGGAACAGATTATACCATCGGTTATCAAACTGCGTTGGAAACGGCGGTAGTGGCAATTGACCGTTTGCGCGATACCTCAAGTTCGCATCAACGTATTTCTATCGTAGAAATTATGGGCAGACATTGCAGTGATTTAACGATTTCTGCGGGTATTGCCGGCGGATGTGAATATATTGTGGCTTCGGAAGTGGAATTTAACCGCGAAGAATTGATTCAGGAAATCGAACGCAGTATCGCAAACGGTAAACGCCATGCGCTTATCGTGATTACCGAGCTTATTTGCGATGTTCATGAATTGGCAAGAGAAATTGAATCCCGCGTTCATCACGAAACCCGCGCAACCGTGTTAGGGCATATTCAACGCGGCGGCTCACCTTGTGCGTTCGACCGTATTTTGGCTTCACGCATGGGCGTTTATGCGGTTGACTTATTGATGCAAGGTAAAGGCGGTTATTGTGTGGGAATTCAAAACGAACATTTGGTTCACCATGATATTATTGATGCAATCAATAATATGCGCCGTGAATTTAAAGCGGATTGGTTAGAAACGGCGAAACGCTTGTTCTAATTCGGAAACAAGAAAAAGGGCTGACTGTTAAGAATCAGCCCTAAGTTTTTGTACTATACCTATATCTCTCGTTATTCGTCTTTTTCCCAATTCAGCACACGTTTAACCGCTTTTTTCCAGCCACGATAACGTTTGGTACGTTTCTCCGAATCTTCATCGGGCATAAAAGTATGCTCTACTACGGTTTTATCATGTAACTCATCCGAATTTTGCCAAAAACCTACCGCAATACCGGCAAGATAAGCGGCACCGAGCGCTGTCACTTCTTTAACTTGCGGGCGTTCAACCTGCACGTTTAAAATATCCGCCTGAAACTGCATCAGAAAGTTATTTGCCGTCGCCCCGCCGTCCACGCGCAAAGATTTAAGCCGTTCACCCGAATCGGACTGCATAGCTTCCAATACATCGCGGGTTTGATAAGCAATAGATTCCAACGTAGCGCGCACAATATGGTTGCGGTTCACGCCGCGCGAAAGCCCGAAAATCGCACCGCGCGCATAAGGATCCCAATAAGGCGCGCCTAATCCGGTAAACGCCGGCACCACATAAACGCCGTTGGAATCCTCCACTTTAGTGGCAAAATATTCGCTGTCTGCGCTGTCATGCAAAATCTTCAGTTCATCCCGCAACCATTGAATAGCAGCGCCCGCCATAAAAATCGCGCCTTCCAACGCATATTCCGGCTCACCTTTAGCGTTACAAGCAATCGTAGTTAACAAACCGTTATTGGATAATACGGGATTACGTCCGGTATGCATCAGCATAAAACAACCCGTACCGTAGGTATTTTTTGCCTGCCCCGCATTGACGCACAAATGTCCGTATAATGCCGCCTGCTGATCACCGGCAATACCCGCAATCGGAATACGCACCCCACCCATACCGCCGATATTGGTTTGTCCGTAAATTTGAGAGGAATTCCGTACTTCCGGTAACATCGCGCGCGGAATATCCAAAATCTGCAGCATCTTGTCATCCCATTGTTTAGTATGAATATTAAACAACATGGTGCGGGAAGCATTGGTATAATCGGTGACATGAACGCGGCCTTGAGTCAGTTTCCAAACCAACCAGCTGTCTACCGTGCCGAATAATAATTCCCCCCGTTTGGCTCTTTCTCTGGCACCTTCCACGTTATCCAAAATCCATTTCAGCTTGGTTCCGGAAAAATAAGGATCCACTACCAAGCCGGTGGTTTTACGAATATAGAATTCATAGCCGTCCGCTTTCAATTTATCGCAAATACCCGCCGTACGACGACACTGCCATACGATAGCGTTGTAAATCGGTTTTCCGCTGTCTCTTTCCCATACAATAGTCGTTTCACGCTGATTGGTAATACCGATGGCGGCAATGGTATCCGGGGTAATGCCGGCTTTTGCCACCACTTCGTTTAAAGTGGAACTTTGACTCGCCCAAATTTCCATCGGATTATGTTCAACCCAACCCGGCTGCGGATAAATCTGCGTAAATTCGCGTTGTGCGATTTCCACCACATTCGCATCTCGATCCAATAATACCGCTCTTGAACTTGTGGTTCCCTGATCTAATGCGATCACATATTTTTTCTCTGTCATTACTGCTCTACCTTATTGCTAAATGCGCATATAAATAAGAAAATTTCCATAAGATTAGAATCATTTGAAGCCGTTTCGTTCAATAGATTTGTCATTTTTTAAGTAATTACAGTTAAATCAATCAATTACAATTAACACGCTAGGAAAAATTAAATTTTACTTGCATATTCACAAAAATGAATATAAATTCAAAATAATTGAATAATTACGCAAAGAGGAAGTTATGCGGAGTACCGAATTAGTCCAATGGTTCAGACAATCCACACCTTATGTAAATATGCACCGTGGCAAAACTTTTGTCATTATGTTGGACGGCGACACCATAGCCAGCCCTAATTTTATTAATATTATCAGTGACATCAGCCTGTTACACAGCTTGGGCATCAAATTAATTATTGTGTTCGGCGCACGAGTGCAGATTAATGAACTGCTTGCACTGCATAATATTGAAACCGCTTATCATAAAAACATTCGCATCACCGATCCGCGCACCCTTGAATTGGTTAAACAAGCAGTGGGAAGGCTCAGTTATGATATTACCGCCCGTCTTTCTCTCCGCTTGCCGCACTCTCCCGTACTGAATGTAGTTAGCAGTAACTTTATCCTCGCCCAACCGATCGGTGTGGATGACGGCGTGGATTATATGCTGAGCGGCAAAATCCGTCGCATTGAAACGGACAACATTAAACGACAGCTTGAAAATGACGCCATTGTGCTACTGGGTCCGATTGCGCCTTCGGTCACCGGAGAAATGTTCAATCTGCCCTTTGAGGAAATTGCCACTCAAGTGGCTATAAAATTAAAAGCGGAAAAACTGATCGGATTTTGCTCCACACAAGGGATTTTAGATCACAATCAACAAGTGATTTCCGATTTATTACCGCAGGATGCGGCTTCTCATCTCAGCCGATTGATTAAAGAAAATCAATATCATAGCTCACAAGCCAGATTTTTACAGGCGGCGATTGATGTCTGTCGCGCCGGCGTGAAACGTTCTCACTTGCTCAGTTATGAAGAAGACGGATCCTTATTACAGGAACTCTTTACTCGCGACGGGGTGGGTACTCAGCTGTCGATGGAAAATTCGGAAGACATCCGTATCGCCACCGTACGCGATATTCCGGGATTACTCGAATTGATTCATCCTCTTGAACAACAAGGTATTTTGGTAAAACGTTCGCGCGAACAACTGGAAATGGATATTGCCAACTATACGATTATTGACCGCGACGGCGTGATCATTGCTTGTGCGGCGCTCAATATTTATGCGCAAGAAAACATGGCGGAAATGGCGTGCGTCGCCGTTCACCCGGATTATCGCAATTCATCACGGGGCGATATTTTATTGGCGGAAATCCAAAAACGGGCGAAACAAGCCGGTATCGGAAAACTGTTCGTCCTCACCACCCGTACGGTGCATTGGTTTCAGGAACGCGGCTTCCGCCTCGCCAATGTGGAAGATTTGCCGAAATACAAACGCGACAACTATAACTATCAACGTAAATCAAAGATTTTGATTCAGTCACTGGCGGAAGAAGAATAAACTGACTAAGCACGGGATAGCCCCGTGCTTTTTTGCACCAAAGTGCGGTCGTTTTTTCGTCCGTTTTTGTTCCGTTTAATGCAACGGGCTGCCCTTCCGGTTCCGTG
>JBHBXR010000120.1:0-2750 GCA_041795785.1 Mesocricetibacter sp. | reverse complement strand
GTGCCGCATCCGGCAAAAACCTATGCCAAAGCCACCGGCAAACAGCCGCCGGCGTTAAACGATATTGAAGTAAAACACAGCCTGAACGGGCAAATCAGCATTAATGTAAGCAATGCGGACGGAACCCGTTTTATCGGCTTGCCGACTACCGTCTTTTCTTCCGATAAAGCAGCCAAGCCGGCGGAAAATAATGTACAGGTTGTGCAACCGGTTTCCGCTGTCAATCAGACTAAAGCGGTGAATACGCCGGTAGATAAGGATACGGAAGCTTATTTTAACCAAGCGGTCACTAAGGCATTAAAAGCAGGTGATATCAATAAAGCGTTGAATTTGGTCAATGAAGCGGAAAAACTGGGTTTAACCTCCCCGCGTCAGATCTTTTTAAAACACGTTTCCTCCAAATAATAATAAGTCGTCTTTTTCATTAACTTTTCGCCACCCTGTCCGGTGGCTTTTTTTTCCGTAAGATTTATACTGAAAAAAACACTAAGTAAGGAGATAACAAATGGATTTACACGACATCCGAGAGGAATACAGTAAACGGACACTTTCCAAGCGGCAATGCCATGCCGATCCCTTAATTCAATTTCAACAATGGCTGGATGAAGCCATCAACGCCGAAGTAAACGAGCCGACGGCAATGCACCTCGCCACCGTCAATGAAAACGGTAAACCGAGCAGTCGGTTGGTGTTGTTGAAAGAAATCAATGCACAGGGTTTTGTCTTTTTTACCAATTATCTCAGTCAGAAAGGTAAGGCGTTAGCGGCGCATCCCTTCGCTGCACTGACTTTTTTTTGGCCGGAACTGGAACGGCAGGTGCGTGTGGAAGGCAGCGTGCAGAAACTGGCAACGCAGCAATCCGACCAATATTTCGCCACACGCCCTTACACCAGCCGTATCGGTGCTTGGGCGAGCGAACAAAGTGCGGTCATTTCCGGCAAAAGTTTTTTACTGGCAAAAGCCGCTAAATTCGCTGCTCAATATCCGCTGAATGTTCCGCGTCCGCCGCATTGGGGCGGTTATGTGGTGATAGCGGAGAGGGTCGAATTTTGGCAGGGGCGCCCGAGCCGCCTGCACGATCGCATTCGTTACAGAATGGAACGAGAGGAATGGATAAAAGAAAGGTTATCGCCTTAAGAAAAAAATCAGCACCTTAACGGTGCTGATTGATAAAGAAGGGTTATTTTCCCGCTTTTCTTGCATTATACAACGCCAACGCTTCCGGCATTAAGCGCTGTAAATTCGCTTGACGATCGTCGTCACTCGGGTGAGTGGAGGCTAATGCCGCCAATACGCCTTGCGAACCGCCCGAAGCTTGTTTCATTTTTTCCCATAATTCCGGCGCTTCCTCAGGATTATAGCCTGATTTTGCCATCAACATGAGACCGACTTCGTCCGCCTCGGTTTCCTGACTACGCGAAAACGGTTTGTTCAAACCGTATTCTTTTAACACTTCAACGGCATCATAACCCAATATATTGCTGGAAATACCTTGGCTTTCCAACGCAATTTTACCTGCCGCCGCCGCCAAATCGGTAATTACGCTCACATTTCTGTCCGATTTACCGTGTTCTTTCAGTGCGTGCGCCATTTCATGTCCCATGATGGCGGCAATTTGCGCATCGCTTAATTTCAGCGTATCGACCAAGCCGGTATAAAACATCATTTTACCACCCGGCATTGCCCACGCATTCATCTCGTCGGAACGTACCACCGTCACTTCCCAGTTAAACGGGACTCCGGTTTTGTTTTCCTGTTCCGCCAGCGGTTTCATTTTGTTGAAAACCGCATGAATGCGTTTTGCCGTTTTAGAGGTTGTATCCACCGCGCCTTGTTGTTTCGCCTGTTGAACTACACCCATATAGCTTTTGGCGGCTTCATTGTTCAGTTGCGCCGTGTTAACGCAGGCGGTCAACGCGGTGGCAGTCGCAACGACAACTGCTAACTTCTTAAATGACATCATAACGTTTTCCTCGCAGTAAAATGGAAAAATCAATTATTTTTTAGCGCGTTCGAAAGACTCCAAAATTTCCTGACGGGCTGCTTCCACGCCTTCCCAACCTTCCACTTTCACCCATTTGCCCGGTTCCAAAGCTTTATAGCTTTCAAAGAAGTGTTGGATTTGCGCTTTCAATAATGCCGGTAAATCACCTACATCTTGAATGTGGTCATATTCTTTGCTTAATTTAGTGTGCGGAACCGCAACAACTTTGGCATCACCGCCGGCCTCGTCGGTCATCTTCAATACGCCCACCGGACGGCAACGAATCACCGCGCCCGGTTGCAACGGATATGGCGTCGGCACCAATACATCCACCGGATCGCCGTCGGAAGAAAGGGTGTTATTGACATAACCGTAGTTTGCCGGATAGAACATTGCCGTCGCCATAAAACGATCAACGAATAACGCGCCGGTTTCTTTATCCACTTCATATTTAATCGGATCCGAATTTGCCGGAATTTCAATCACAACATAAATGTCATCCGGTAATGCTTTGCCTGCTGGTACGTTTTCTAAACCCATTTTGTGTTCCTTCTTTGATTAAATGTTGATAAAACGTTTCAATTATAACGGGATTTGGCATTTTTGGCTATAAAAGTGCGGTGGATTTTTCTGCCGTTTTCTGTGCTAGAATAAGCGCAATTTTAGTGTGAAAGGAATATAGTATGCCGACTCTCAGCGTTGCAATGATCGTCAAAAACGAAGCGCAGGATCTCGCTCAATGTCTGGACAGTGTGAAAGACTGGG
>JBHBXR010000119.1:0-7623 GCA_041795785.1 Mesocricetibacter sp. | reverse complement strand
GTCGAAAGAAGAAGCAAAACTGAATTGGCATTTATCCGCACTGCAGTTGGAACGTTGCATTCGCGCGTTTAATCCTTGGCCGATCAGCTATTTCACTACTACGGACGCACAAGGCGGCGAGCAAGCGTTGAAAGTGTATCAGGCGGAAGTATTGCCTCATCAGGATAAAACGGCGGGAACGATCATTAAAGCGGATAAACACGGCATTCAGATTGCCACCGCTGACGGTGTGCTGAACTTATTGCAGCTGCAACCGGCCGGGAAAAAACCGATGTCGGCGCAGGATTTGTTAAACGGTCGGGCGGATTGGTTTAGCGTCGGTAAGGTGTTGGCATAATGAAAACGGCAAAAAAACCGACCGCACTTTCCAGCCGTGCCGTTGCCGCACAAATTCTTTTACAGGTGTTGGATCAAGGAAAGTCCTTGTCCGTACTCATTCCCGAACAACAAGGGCAAATAAAAGGGCAGGATTTGCCGTTACTGCAAGAAATCTGTTTCGGTGTCTGTCGCGTATTACCGCGTTTGGAACTGATTATCAAACAGTTGTTGGATAAACCGCTGAAAGGAAAAACGAGGATTGTACATTGCCTGTTGCTGGTGGGATTATATCAATTGCTTTACACCCGAATCCCCCCTCACGCGGCGGTGGATGAAGCGGTGAATGCCACCAAAGCATTAAAAGCGGACAGTTTCCGCGCATTATTGAACGCCGTGTTGCGCCGTTTTCTGCGTGAGCGGGAACAGATTTTAGCGGTGACGGATAAACATTGGCAGACCTTACATCCCGACTGGTTGGTCAATAAATTGAAAAAGGCGTATCCGAACTGGCGTGAAATCATTGAAGCCAATAATCAAAAACCGCCGATGTGGATTCGGGTTAATCCGCAACATTGTAGCGTGCCAAATTACCGCGCGTTGCTACTCGCCGAACAACAATTAGACAGCATACCTTGTTTACATCCGCAGGCATTGCGTTTGGCGCAACCGACTGCCGTACAAAATCTGCCGCATTTTAATGCAGGCTGGGTGACGGTTCAGGATCTGCACGCGCAATGGTCGGCGTTATTACTTGCCCCCCAAAACGGCGAACGGATTTTGGATGCCTGTGCCGCACCGGGCGGTAAAACTACGCATATTTTGGAATTGGCGCCGCACGCAAACGTGGTGGCGTTGGATGTGGAGGCCACCCGCCTTAAACGGGTTCATGAAAATTTAACCCGTATGGGACAACAGGCTGTGGTGATATGCGGCGATGCGACGCAACCGGACACCTGGATGTTGCATATTTATACGGAGAATAAAAATTCCGAACCTAAAAGTGCGGTGCAATTTGATCGAATTTTATTGGATGCACCTTGTTCCGCCACCGGCGTTATCCGCCGTCATCCCGACATAAAATGGCTGCGGCAGGAAACGGATATCGAGCAATTAGTGCAATTACAGGCGCGGATTTTAAGCGCGTTATGGGCGACCTTAAAACCAAACGGCGTGTTGCTGTACGCCACCTGTTCATTACTGCCGGAAGAAAACGCTTTGCAAATCGAACGTTTTTTACAGCAGCACGCTGACGCGATCTTGGAAGAATTACCGTTTCAACAGGATAAAAGTGCGGTCGGTTTTCAGTTCGTTCCGAGTGAAGAAGGCGGCGACGGATTTTATTATGCCAAGATACGAAAAATCGGATAATCAACCGCAATAAAAATGACACTTTTTTGAATTTCCCCCTAAAGTCAGACTGACTCAATTAAAGGGCTGAGTTTCGCATTTCACGGAGCTTGGTCCTTTTAGTTTGCTTTGAGCAAGCCAATATTTTTTGTTCACATCTTCCTTTTAAATCAATATATTGAATAGTTTTTGTACTTTTTTGAGCGATTGACAGGTTGCTCTTTCCGCTATTCATCAGACACGTCGTTCCCCATAAATATCATCATGCTCATAGTAAATTTTGAAGAACAATTGACAGTTAATTTGAAATATGTAAATATCTCGAAATATTTGCTATTGATAATTATTTTCAATAACAAATGAGATGTAAAAAGTCATTACCTAAAGGAAACTACATATGAAAAAATTTAACTTACTCCCTGTATCTGCCGTGATATTAAGCACCTTATATGCAGGTTCTGTATTTGCGGAAAATACGGATAGTGTAGAGCTTGAGACGATCAATGTCACCGATAATCAAGGATTGAAAATTAAAAGTGATGTTGTGACTATGCAGAAAAAAGACGAAAGCGTTGAAACCGACTTGCGCGGATTACTCAAGAATGAGCCTGCAATTGGTATGGGCGGCGGTAACGGGACTTCCCAATATTTATATATCCGTGGTATGGGGCAAAATTCTATTGATATAAAAGTAGATAATGCTTATTCGGACAGCCAAATTCACTATCACCAAGGTCGTCATATGCTTGATCCCGCATTAGTGAAAGTGGTTGCAGTGCAAAAAGGGGCAGGTAGCGCTTCTGCGGGGATCGGTCAAACCAACGGTGCAATCATAGCCAAAACTGTTGATGCGGAAGATTTATTAAAAAACAGCAGTAATAAAAATTTCGGTGTAAAAGTAAATGGCGGTTATAACACTAATGACAGTTATAACTATGGTTTATCCACCTTCGGTAAAAATGATACCTTTGACTTTGTTGCTGCAGTAAACGGCATTAATGAAGATGACTACAAAGGCGGCAAGAACTATAAAAACGGCAAAGACGGCTCAAATCGCGTCCCTTATAGCGCGTTAGACAAACTGAGCTATTTATTCAAAGTCGGCGTCAATGTAGCTAACCACCGTTTTGTATTAAGCCATATGAAAGAGCAATACAAAGGCGATCGCACTGTGCGTGAAGAATTTACCGTCGATAATTCGCCGGGCAGTCGTTTAACTCAAGAGCGTCAGGCTCCATCAGAACGTAAAATGTCGGTAACCAACACCAACTTAGAGTGGACAGGTAAAGAGTTAGGCTTTGCCAAAGAAGCAACGGCGAATGTTTATCTTTTAGAACACGGTCGTTGGTCTGCCGATGATTCAGGTAACGGTTATGCCGGCGGTACACGAAATCAAGGTTCAACCAAAACTAAAGTGGATACGCTCGGAGCCAACCTTAACTTCGATTCTGAATTACATGAAAATGTATTATTGAAATACGGCGTGAACTATCGCAATCAAGAAGTAAAACCGCACAAAATTTTACGAGCAGGCGTAGTAAACCAGAAAAAACGTGATGTGGGCGTATATGCGGAAGCCATTACCTCCATTAAAGATGTCGTTTTAACGACAGGTATTCGTTATGATCACTTCCAATTCAAAGCAATGGACGGCAAAAAAGTCAGTGATGGTGCGGTAAATCCTAGTGTTGGTTTGATTTATCAACCTATTCAAGATCTCACATTGAGCGCAAGCCACAACTACGCAACGCGTAGCCCGCGTATGCACGATGCATTAATGTCTCACGGTGCGCGCGGTGTCGTGTCTATTGCTGACGGCACGAAAGCCGAGAAAGCCCGTAATACCGAAATCGGTTTCAACTATGACAATGGTGTTTGGGGCGTAGAAGGTAGTTACTTCTGGCAAAACATTAAAGACGCTTTAGGTACATCGACAGGTCGTAATAACCATTTATGTGACGGAACTAACCTTCAATGCGCCTCTGAGATTATCAATGCGGGTAAAATCAAAAACCACGGTTATGAATTAGCCACATTTGTTAATTACAGCGGCTTCTTTGGTCGTTTGGGTGTGGCATATAGCAAACCGCGTTTCTACGGCGATAACTTAAGTGCAAATCCTGAATATGCCGCCGCTACCGGTAGAACTTGGACGGGAACCTTAGGTTATCGATTTGAAAAACCTAATGTAGAAATTGCGGTTCATCATCGCCAAGTGGAAGGATTGGATGCGAAAGATAATTTCTTCTTATCTAATGCAACCGTTCGAGCCGCTACTCAAGGTAAAGCGGGTTATGGTATCACAGACTTAACCCTAAACTGGAAACCGTTTGATACGGATAAAATGAACGTAAACTTTGCGATTAATAATATCGGCAATAAAAACTACGTTCCTCACTGGCAACGTAGCGATCTTCCGGGAGTAGGTCGTGAATACCGCGTAGCGGTAAATTACACCTTCTAATTGACGTTCTTTCATCAATAGCGCTCGATTTATCGGGCGTTATTTTTTTAGTGTCCGTAGCAGCAAATTATAGTTTCATTCGAATAAAAAAATACCTAGATATGTTCAGTTGTTATGAAAATATCTAGGTTTTTTAGCTGCGATGTAACTTACAGACCAAAATTGCGGATATACGGTAACATTCCTTTATCCAGCATATCCACAATACCGCTATGGTGATCGTTGCCTAAACCGCGTAATTGTACGGTTACGCCGACGCTGTGATCATAAAGCGTGCTTTTGCTGTCTTTATACTTCCGTTTATCGCTTTCGCCTACTACATAACGTCTGGCGCCAACTCCGACGGACCAACAACAGGTGTTATAACGTACACCGACGTACTGCTCAATCGCTTTGTTCAGTGCGATATCGTGATAATAACGGGATACTAACGCCCAATTATCCGTCAACTCCCAAGCCACCGTTGCGCCGATTTGCTTAATATCCTGATTGTAGCGGTTGATGCTTGAAGTCAGGTTCTGGTCAATATACGCTTGGCTGGCGTAACGGTAAGTGAGTTGCACCAAATTGTTTTTTTCAGGGTTGTATTCCAACGTGGCATTTGCCAATGAAGTCTCATTTAAACGGGTATCATATTGATAGCTGCCGCGCCAGCTCCATTTATTATTGATCTTCCAGTTGGATTCCAAAGACCAAGAAGAGGAACGTCCTGAAGTGCTGTTATCCTTATTACTGTCAATCCGCGAATTATTGAGATAGACAATTTGTCCTACGGAAAGATTAAAGCGTTCGTTAGCCTGTTTATCATAAAAACGCGTTGTTCCGCCCAGTGTCACCTGATTCGCCGAAGCGATACGATCCAAACCGCTGTAACGACGGTCGCGGAATAATGAGAAGTAATCTTGCTGTAATAATGCGGAATCATAACCGAAACCTAAATAGTCGGTATTACGTTTGGAGCCGATATTGCTTTGATCCTTATACGGACGATACAAATATTGCACGCGCGGCTCAATGGTTTGAGTATAACCCTTAATAAAGGTTTCTTTACTTGCCAATACCGTTTGCAAATCCGCTTTAAATTGCGGCAACATACGATTCACCGAACGTTGAATATCCGCATCCACACCGGTGCCGGCTTTTTGATTATAATGGGTAGCATATAATTTGGTTTCAAGGTTAATACTACCGTAGCGATTCGATAACGGCATATTCAAACTCGGTTCAAGATGATAACGCCACGCCGTCGGCATCGCTTTACTGTCATTTTCAAAATGCACCGCCTGTGAGAATAATTTGAAATCCAACCATCCTTTTGCCAAGCCGTTGCGGTAATAATTGAAATCTATTTGCGGAAACGCACGATACGGTCCGATAGTTACGTCGTCAAACACTTGGAACTGTTTAACCGAAATGGCGAAATTGTAATTCGGCTGATAATAGGCAAGACGCGCGGTTTGATCTGCATAACCGTCCGTACTGCTGCCGTAGTCGGAATCAAAATCTCTGAAATAACGTTTATCACTGACGCGGGTATATTTCACATTAAAACGCCAGTTTTTAAGGAAACTGGAATTATGCGACCAATAAAATAAGTGACGTGATTTGTTTGCGCTGAGATATTCGGAATAACGATCTTTATTCAGATATTCTCCGGCAATCGTCCCTTGTCCAAGTTGCGTCAAATAACGGGCTTCGCCGTTAAGCTGCCAACCGCGGTGCGACATATATTTAGGCGTGAACGTCAGATCATAATTCGGGGCGATATTCCAATAAATCGGTTGGGAATACCAATAACCGTCACGACTGGATTTTCCTGCATCCGGAATCAATAATCCCGAACGGCGGCGATCACCGATAGGCAGCTGCAAATAAGGCGTATAAAACACCGGCACGCCTTGTACTTTAAAGCGGGCGTGCCACATTTCGACATATTCTTCTTTGATATATTGACGCATTTCTTTGGCTTCGATAGCCCAAGCGTCGCTATTGAGCAAACAGGAAGTAAAAACGGCATTTGTCAACAGACGGTAATTTTCGCGCATTTCTACGTTTTCCGCGCTACCGCGACCTTGACGATCCACTAATTGGTAATCGGCATTGGTAATATCCGTATCTTTACTGTTCAGATGGATTTTCGCATCATCACCGGTCATGTTGATCATTTCGTCTTTATAATCAAAACCGCCTTTGGCATAAGCATAACGCTGCACATTCGGGTCTTCGCCCGACTGGGTTATTTCCACCCGTTTTGCCTGTAAATGCCGGTTTCCCTGCTTGATATCCACATCGCCTTCATAAACAGCCGAACTCGGTTGATTGATTTCCGCACGATCCGCATTGATATAAACCGGTTGATCATTCGGATTACCTTTGACTACTTCGCCTTGAAAATGCGGTACATAACTCAAGCATTGCTGTTTTAGGTCCGCTCGCCCTTCAGCACTATAAAGTGCGGTCAAAATTGACAATGAAAGTAAAGTATAAGAATTCTTTTTCATGTGGTAACCGTATCTTGATTATTTTAGCCGAAATTTCGCCTGATTATACAAGAAAATCATAACGAAAAATATTTATTTGTGCTTACAAAAGCAGTCGTTTACATGATCGTCCACTAACCCCATCGATTGCATAAACGCATAACAGGTGGTTTCGCCCACAAAAACAAAACCGAGTTTTTTTAATGCTTTTGACATGGCTTTGGAAACGTCGGTTTTCGCCGGAACGCTGCTAAGTGTCGGCACATCATTAATTTGCGGCTGATAATTGACAAAAGACCAAATAAAATCACTGAAATTCCGACCGCACTTTTCCATTGCCAAATAAGCCTTGGCGTTGGTAACGATAGCTTCCAGCTTGGCTCGATGGCGAATCAGCCCTTCGTTTTGCATAAGGCGGTCAATGTCCCGCTCCGTCATCGCCGCAATTTTAACCGGATCAAATTGATGAAAGGCATTGCGGTAATTTTCTCTTTTTTTCAGCACGGTAATCCACGAAAGCCCCGCTTGCTGCCCTTCCAGACAGATTTTTTCAAATAACTTTAAACTGTCGTATTGGGGCTTGCCCCATTCGTTATCGTGATAAGCGGTATAAAGTTCGGAACTTCCCGCCCATGAACAGCGTATTGTCATTTTTTCATGATCCTTTGTAATTAGCCTTGCCAACCCAATTCCGCGGAAATCGCCCGCGCCGTCCGTCTGATTTCGTTTAACAAATAGTCCGCCCCGAGTTGATTGAGTCTCTGCACGGAAAGGGAAATGGAGACAGCATATTCCACGTTGTTTTTAAAATTAAAGATCGGACAGGCAATACAGGAAACGCCCAGATCGTTTTCTTCCTTATCCATGGCGAAACCCTGTTGACGGATATGCGTTAATTCCTGTTTCATTGTCGCCAACTCGGTAATGGTATTGCAAGTCAGGGTTTGAATAACTGCTTGGTTATTCCGCCAGTATTGTTCTAAGTATTCCGCTTTGTCATACGCCATGTAAAGT
>JBHBXR010000118.1:0-2858 GCA_041795785.1 Mesocricetibacter sp. | reverse complement strand
TCTTATTTGTGCTAATGATGTGTCCGGCGGGCAAGTGTTCGGACAAGATCAAAACGCCTTACAACTTTTCTGGCGCAACGGCGAAAAAACCTTACCGTTAGCCGACAAAAGTCGCTTGGCGGAAAATCTCGTACAAGAAATTATCACCAGGTACCGCCAATGAAATTATACGCACGGCAAGCGCACCAAGGGGAGCAAAGTTTCCCGACATTCAGCCGGGGTACTTTAGTGGAAAATTTGACACCGTGCGCCCTCTATGCCCACTGGTTTTCTTGCACGATTAACGGCTACGCCACTTATGTTCCCGATGTGTTTGTGCAAGACGGTTGCTTAAACTGTGAGTATAACCCGACCGAATTATGCGTTGAGCAGGGGGACGAAGTGAGCCTGATTGCGCTCTATTTTGAGTGGGCGCTTGTCCGTAAAGGGGAGCAAATCGGCTGGTTGCCGTGCGAGATTTTGGCTTCCGCGATCAAATAAAACAGGAAAAAGATGAAACAGATTGATTTAAAAATTTTAGATAAGCGTATCGGTAGTGAATTTCCGTTGCCAACTTACGCCACACCTGGCTCGGCAGGCCTTGATTTACGCGCCTTAATTGAGCAACCGCTGACGGTGGAAGCCGGGCAAACCGTGCTGATTCCTACCGGTATTTCCATTTATATCGCCGACCCGAATTTAGCGGCGGTGATTTTACCGCGCTCCGGCTTAGGCCATAAAAACGGGATTGTGTTGGGCAATTTGGTCGGCTTGATTGATGCGGATTATCAAGGGCCGTTAATGGTGTCGCTGTGGAATCGCAGCGACAAGCCGTTTACTATTGAAATTGGCGATCGCATTGCACAATTGGTTTTTGTGCCGGTGGTACAAGCAAGTTTTAATATTGTGGACGCATTTCCAGAAACGGAACGCGGAGAAGGCGGATTTGGTCACTCAGGCAAGCAGTAACGGGAGAAATAATGACTGAACCAACAATAAAAATGCCGAAAAAATCGGTTAAAGAACGCCAACAGCAGGTGTTAGAAGTTTTGGTTGGCTTACTTAACTCAGAAGAAGGAATGCAACGGATTACCACGGAACGTTTGGCAAAAGCTGTTGGTGTTTCTGAAGGCGCGCTTTACCGCTACTTCCCAAGTAAAACCAAAATGTTTGAAGCGCTGCTCGCCAGCATTGAAAATACCCTTGCCAGCCACATTAGCGCAATCAGCCGTAATGAAACCAGCACAGTTTCACGGGTGAAAGGCATTTTATATACCGTGTTGGAATTTGCCCGCAAAAATCCGGGGGTGACGCGCATTTTAACTGGTCACGCGTTAATGTTTGAAAGCGAAGAGCTGCAAAACCGCGTAGCCAAATTTTTTGACAGTTTGGAACTGCAATTTTCCAATATTTTTACAAATGCGTAAATTGCGCGAAGGTCGCCCGTTTGAGTATGACGAGCGCGTTCTCGCCAGCTATTTGGTCAATTTTTGCGAAGGGCAGTTTTTACGCTTAGTGCGTTCCAATTTCCGCTATAACCAGCACCAACACTTTGAAAAACAGTGGGCGTTGCTGAAACCGTTGTTTGAGGTGTGATGATTATTCCTTGGCAAACCCTTGAAGCCGCCACACTAATGAATATTATTGAAGAAGTGGTGTTGCGCGAAGGCACAGACTACGGCGAAGCGGAATATTCGTTGGCGCAGAAAAAAGCCCAGCTTTTAGCCCAAATTCAAGCTGGCGATTTAGTTATCGTCTGGTCTGAATTGCACGAAAGTATTGATATTAAAGACAAAAAATCTTTTTTAGGCTAATTGTAAATTTCGTGATACAATTCTTTACGTTGGCTATAAATGATTTATAGAGGTTTTTATGCAGGATCTTGCACTCACGATTCCCCAGCCCACAATTACACATTCCCCGATCTATAATGCCGCGATTGAGTGGTTTTTGACGCATTGTCATATTCACCGCTATCCCGCGAAAACCAACATTATTCACGCTGGAGAAGAAGCGGACACGCTGTATTATGTGGTGAATGGGGTAGTTGCAGTATATATCAAGGATGAAGATGGCAAAGAAATGATCCTTTCTTACCTTGGACAGGGCGAATTTTTCGGCGAAATCAGCTTGTTTGAAGAGGGCACTCACACACGGACGGCGTGGGTGCGCACCAAAGGCAACTGTGAAATTGCAGAAATTTCATACAAAAAATTTAAACAATTGGTGCATTTAAATCCGGACGTGCTGATGTGCCTTTCCGGACAGATGGCGCGCCGCTTGCGCCAGACTTCAATGCAGGTCAGTAATCTGGCTTTCCTGGATGTGGCGGGCAGAATTGCGCAGACTTTGCTCAATCTCGCCAAGCAGCCGGAAGCGATGACGCACCCCGAAGGAATGCAGATCAAAATCACCCGCCAAGAAATCGGGCAGATGGTCGGCTGCTCGCGCGAAACGGTCGGCCGTATTCTGAAAATGTTGGAAGATGAAGGTTTAATCACCGCGCACGGCAAAACCATTGTGGTTTACGGTACGCGCTAACGCTTTGGTTGAACAGCCGGGGTAAATTCAGCCGAATTTTGCAAAATGCAAAAAAACGCTGGATTTGCCCCGGCTGTTATTTACATAAAGCCGCGCTAAATTTGCAAAATAGGTTAAATAATCCTCTATCTTCAATGCCGAAAAATCGGTATAATCGCCCGTCTTTTTGTGATCTTTATCACAATTTTGGATTTCGTGACACGGGCGTTTGCCTGTTATTTTTCTCATCACGGCGGTTCAGCCCGCCCTACAATTAAGTAATTTCAATGCAACAATTAGATACTCAAAAATTGCGTAATATCGCAATCATTGCTCACGTTGACCACGGCAAAACCACG
>JBHBXR010000117.1:0-2766 GCA_041795785.1 Mesocricetibacter sp. | reverse complement strand
TTTTACACAAAACGGAACAAATTAGGTATATAAGTATGAGCAAATCCTTAGTCATCGTGGAGTCACCGGCTAAAGCCAAAACAATCAATAAATATTTAGGCAGTGATTATGTGGTGAAATCCAGCGTTGGTCATATTCGTGATTTGCCGACTGCCGGTTCGGGCGCGGAAGAAAAAGCAAAACCGGTTTCCACCAAAGGATTAAGTGCGGAAGAAAAACTGGCGCTCAAAGGCGAAAAAGAGAAAAATGCACTGGTTAAACGAATGGGCATTGATCCTTATCACGGATGGAAAGCTAACTACCAGATTTTACCGGGCAAAGAAAAAGTGGTTGCCGAGTTGCAATCCTTAGCCAAAAAAGCCGATCACATTTATCTTGCCACCGACTTGGATAGAGAAGGGGAGGCGATCGCTTGGCATTTGCGCGAAGTGATTGGCGGCGATGAATCGCGTTTCAGCCGCGTCGTGTTTAATGAAATCACTAAGAATGCGATTAAGCAGGCGTTTGAAAAACCGGAACAACTTAATTTGGATCGTGTCAACGCACAACAAACCCGTCGTTTTTTAGACCGTGTAGTCGGTTTTATGGTATCGCCGTTATTATGGAAAAAAGTGGCGCGCGGGCTTTCCGCCGGACGCGTTCAGTCCGTAGCAGTGAAATTATTGGTTGAGCGCGAGCGTGAAATTAAAGCCTTTAAACCGGAAGAATACTGGGAAGTGGCGGTAGTTACCGATACAGCGAATAAACAGCCGATCCGTTTGGATGTAACGCAATTTAAAGGCAAAAAATTTGAGCCTAAGAATCAACAACAGGCACAAAGTGCGGTCGATTTTTTAACTAAATCCGATTATGTGGTTTCTGATGTGGAAACCAAGCCGACGGGTTCAAAACCGCGCGCTCCTTTTATTACGTCAACCTTACAGCAAACCGCCAGCACGCGTTTAAATTTCAGCGTCAAGAAAACCATGATGTTGGCGCAACGATTGTATGAAGCGGGTTATATCACTTATATGCGTACCGATTCCACCAATTTAAGTCAGGATGCGTTAAATATGGTGCGCGGTTATATTGAAAAAAGTTACGGTAAAGATTATTTACCGTCCAAACCGAATTTTTATTCCAGTAAAGACAATGCACAGGAAGCGCACGAAGCGATTCGTCCGTCCGATGTGAATGTTTCTGCCGCTATGTTAAACGGAATGGAAAAGGATGCGGAACGTTTATATGACTTAATCTGGCGCCAGTTCGTCGCTTGTCAAATGCCTGCTGCAGAGTATGACAGCACGACTTTGACCGTTAGCGCGGGGGATTATGAATTAAAAGCGAAAGGACGCATTTTACGTTTCGACGGTTGGACGAAAGTATTGCCGCAAATCGGTAAATCGACGGAAGATCAGGAATTGCCGTCCGTAGCATTAAATAACAAGCTGACGTTAAAAGAAGTATTGCCGCAACAGCACTTTACTAAAGCGCCGCCACGCTTTACCGAAGCAGCGTTGGTTAAAGAACTGGAAAAACGCGGAATCGGTCGTCCTTCCACTTATGCCGCTATCATTTCCACTATTCAGGAACGTGGTTATGTGCGCACGGAAAACCGCCGTTTCTATGCGGAGAAAATGGGTGAAATCGTCACGGATCGTTTGGATCAATCGTTTTCTGAGCTGATGAATTATGATTTTACCGCCAATATGGAAACTGTACTGGATCAAATTGCCGGTGGTGAAAAAAACTGGAAAACGGAATTAAATCAATTCTTTAAAGATTTTTCTACGCAATTAACGCAAGCGGAGTTAGACGAAACGGAAGGTGGCATGAAACCGAACAGTTTAGTGCTGACGGACATTAATTGTCCGACGTGTTCGCGCAAAATGGCGATTCGTACCGCCAGCACCGGTGTATTTTTAGGTTGCTCGGGTTATGCTTTACCGCCGAAAGAGCGTTGTAAGACCACGATTAATTTAATTCCTGAAGCGGAATTATTGAATGTATTGGACAGTGAAAGCGAAACCAAAGCCTTAATGGAACGTAAACGTTGTCCACAATGCGGCACGGCGATGGATAGCTATCTTATTGATGCTCATAGAAAATTACACGTTTGCGGTAATAATCCGAATTGCAGCGGTTATTTGCTTGAAGAAGGCACCTTCAAAATTAAAGGCTATGACGGACCGATTGTGGAATGCGACAAATGCGGTGCGGATATGCACTTAAAACTGGGGCGTTTCGGCAAATATATGGCCTGCACCGCATGTGACAATACCCGTAAGATTTTGAAAAACGGCGAAGTTGCGCCGCCGAAAGAAGAACCGGTACATTTTCCCGAATTAAAATGTGAAAAATCCGATGCTTATTTTGTGTTGCGTGACGGTGCGAGTGGTGTGTTTATGTCGGCGCATAATTTCCCGAAATCAAGAGAAACCAGAGCACCGAAAGTCACTGAATTGGCGTTATATCGCGATAGATTACCGGAGAAGTTGCAATATCTCGCCGATGCGCCGCATAAAGATCCGGAGGGTAATGACGCAATTATTCGTTTCAGCCGCAAAGAAAAACGTCAATATGTGACTTCCGAAAAAAACGGTAAAGCAACCAAATGGATAGTTGATTTTATCAACGACAAATGGACGGAACGTAAATAAAGCGTAATTTCACCAAAGTGCGGTCGATTTTTAAAACGTTTTGAAAAATGACCGCACTTTGATCTGCACCCCAAAACTTGGACACCTAATTTGAGGTGCAGATCATGTCCCATCCTTATCAATTTCG
>JBHBXR010000116.1:0-7353 GCA_041795785.1 Mesocricetibacter sp. | reverse complement strand
TTCTGGTAAATCAGAAATACTTCCTTCTGGTAAATCAGAAATACTTCCTTCTGGTAAATCAGAAATACTTCCTTCTGGTAAATCAGAAATACTTCCTTCTGGTAAATCCTTTATATGTTTCCATAAGTCACTTAATTCCTTCCAAAGAGAGTTGCTTCCTCTACTAATTTCATTGTATTTTGTAATACTTTTGTCTATAGAATCTGTTATTGCTTTAATTATATTTTCTGTTCCTTCCTGTTTAGATAGACTATTTAACACAGGTAGGAATACATAACGACGCTGACAAAGTAGGTCAATAGAAGTGCTATAAGCTTCTCTAAATTCATCAAATTCCTTATTTAAATTTTCAAGAAGGGATGTATCCTGTATTACTTTTTGACTTTTTTGGATAAACTGTTGTTCAGTATCTTCTTCAGAATTATGAATAAAGAAATCCAGTTTTTTTGCAATGCCATCTTGCTCTTCAGCTAGATGAGTAAATTCTGAAGATAGAATACTAAGTTCATTAGTAAGAACTCTTGCTCCTGATTCAACTAACCGTTGAGAGCGTAATTTTTCTGCTTGTTGCTCAGATTCAATACGTTGCTTTTCAGCTTCTTTTTTACTGCTTCTAACATAATGCAATGCAGCAAAAATAACAGAAAGCGCTGTAAAAATATCTAAGCCAATCTGGAATTTATCAATAAAGATGTCATACATACTCATAGTAGTTCCTTATAATAAAATATGAAAATAAATGGGATAACGTAGATTAGCCCTAAATTTCACACCATTTTCGTAAGATTTTTAACCGCTCTTTTGATATCCAAAAATTAAACCAAAATTCACATTTTTTCAAGAATAAAGGAAAACTTTTTCAGTTGATTCCATTATATTTTTTGAGTATCAGCTTAGCCTGACTCCAAAATTTTTCAATGCCATGGATATGATTTTGTTTCACGGTAAATCACTCCAAATGGTTGGTATGTTCATGGTGAAATTCGCCTACCTCACGGAAACCGCAGCTACGACAAGTAGCTGGACAGATTTCTTTAATTTACATTTAAAAAACGTTAAAAGTGTATCTATTAACTAAAATTCACCCTCGCATTCCTAAAAATCCGCATCCAAGCCCCGTCTTCGCTCCAATCTTCCGGATACCAAGAGTTGCTGACGGCGCGGAATACGCGTTCAGGGTGCGGCATCATAATTGCAACGCGTCCGTCAACATTGGATAGCGCGGTGATGCCGTCCACCGAGCCGTTCGGGTTTGCCGGGTAGGTTTCCGTCGGGTTGAGGTTGTTGTCCACATATTGCGCGATGATCAGGTTCTGTTCGCGTAAGCCTTGTAATTGCTGCTCGTGTTTAAATTCAACGCGACCTTCACCGTGGGAAACGGCAATCGGCATATGGGAACCCGCCATACCTTGGAACCAAAGCGAATTGCTGTCGTTGATACGCACTAAAGAGGCGCGGGCTTCAAAGCGTTCAGATTTGTTACGCACGAAACGCGGCCAGTTTTCCGTGCCGGGGATGATTTCGGCGAGGTTGGAAATCATTTGGCAGCCGTTACACACGCCCAATGAGAGGGTGTCTTTGCGCTCAAAGAAGGCGGCGAATTGATCGCGAAGTGCGGTGTTAAATAAGATAGATTTTGCCCAACCGCCGCCGGCGCCCAATACGTCGCCGTAAGAGAAGCCGCCGCAAGCGACTAAGGCATTGAAATCTTTCAGATGACGACGGGCGGCGTGCAAGTCGCTCATATGCACGTCGATGGCTTCAAAGCCGGCGCGATCAAACGCCGCCGCCATTTCGTAATGGCTGTTGACGCCCTGTTCGCGCAGAATGGCGATACGCGGCTTAACGCCTTTGGCGATATAAGGGGCGGCGATATCTTCGTTAATATCGTAAGTCAGTTTGACGCTGAATCCCTTGTCGGACGGATCTTTCTTCGCCGCAAATTCTTGATCGGCGCATTCCGGATTATCGCGTAAGCGTTGCATTTGGTGCGTAAGTTCCGCCCAAATACCACGCAACTCCGAGCGTTTTTCGCTGAGTAATACTCTGTTGCCGCGGGTAATTTCAAATTCGTCGTTCTCCGTCACCGAGCCTAATTCTTTGGTTAAATGAATTAAACCGTATTGGCTTAACACGTCGCGGACGGCGCTTAATTCGCTTTCTTTGATTTGAATGACGGCGCCCAGTTCTTCGTTAAACAGCACGCCCAAATCGTTATCGCCCAAGGCGCTGATGTCCGCCGATACGCCGCAGTGACCGGCAAACGCCATTTCCGCCAAAGTGACGATTAAACCGCCGTCGGAACGGTCGTGATAGGCGAGTAATTTTCCTTGCTGAACCAAAGCTTGCATAGCGTTGAAGAAGTTTTTCAGCAGATCCGCATTAACCACATCCGCCGGTTTGTCGCCCAGTTGTTTGTAAACCTGCGCCAATGCGGTTGCGCCCAAGCGGTTTTTGCCTTCGCCCAAGTCGATGAGCAATAAGCGGCTGTGACCTTTGTCGGTGCGCAGTTGCGGAGTGACGGTTTTGCGCACGTCTTCCACGCGGGCAAAGGCGCTGATAACTAAGGATAACGGCGCGGTGACGGATTTTTGTTCGCCGTTTTCATGCCAAGTGGTTTTCATTGACATGGAATCTTTGCCCACCGGCACGGTTAAACCTAAGGTCGGGCAGAGTTCTTCACCGACGGCTTTTACTGCGGCGTAAAGTCCGGCGTCCTCGCCTTGGTGTCCGGCGGCGGACATCCAGTTGGCGGATAATTTAATCCGTTTAATGTCGCCAATATCGGTGGCGGCGATGTTAGTGATGCTTTCCGCCACGGCTAAACGGGCGGAAGCAGCGAAATCCAATAACGCCACCGGCGCACGTTCGCCGATAGACATGGCTTCGCCGTGATAGCTGTCCAAACTTGCGGTGGTGACGGCGCAATCGGCAACCGGAATTTGCCACGGACCGACCATTTGATCGCGCGCCACCATACCGGTCACCGAACGGTCGCCGATGGTAATCAGGAAAGTTTTTTCCGCCACCACAGGCAGGCGCAAGACACGGTGCAGCGCTTCTTTTAAGTCAATGCCTTCTTGTAAAACAGGCGGATTTTCGACCGCACTTGATTGCACGTTGCGGGTCATTTTCGGCGTTTTACCGAGTAACACGCCCATCGGTAAATCGATCGGGTCGTTGTCGAAATGTTTATCGTGCAAGGTTAAATGCTCTTCCTGCGTAGCTTCGCCGATCACCGCATAAGGCGCACGCTCGCGCCGGCAGAGTTCTTCAAATAACGGCAGTTTGTCGGCGGCAACGGCTAACACATAGCGTTCCTGCGATTCGTTACACCAGATTTCCAACGGCGACATACCGCGTTCGTCACAGAGAATGTTGCGCAGTTCAAATTTACCGCCGCGACCGCCGTCATGCACCAGTTCCGGCATGGCGTTGGATAAGCCGCCGGCGCCTACGTCGTGAATAAACAGAATCGGGTTGTCGGCGCCTAACTGCCAGCAGCGGTCGATCACTTCCTGACAGCGGCGTTCCATTTCAGGGTTATCGCGTTGTACGGAGGCGAAATCCAAATCTTCTTTTGATTTACCGGATGCCATTGAGGATGCCGCACCGCCGCCCAAGCCGATATTCATTGCGGGGCCGCCGAGTACGATAAGTTTCGCTCCCACCGGAATCTCGCCTTTTTGAACGTGTTCGGCGCGGATATTACCGATACCGCCCGCCAACATAATCGGTTTGTGATAACCGCGCACTTCTTCGCCGCCGAAGCTGTTGACTTTTTCTTCATAGGTACGGAAATAACCGAGCAAAGCGGGACGACCGAATTCATTGTTAAACGCTGCGCCGCCCAACGGACCTTCGATCATAATATCCAAGGCGGAAGCGATACGGTTCGGTTTGGATAACGGGTTTTCCCAAGGCTGTTCAAAGCCCGGAATCAACAGGTTGGAAACGGAGAAACCGACCAAGCCCGCTTTCGGTTTGGCACCGCGACCGGTGGCGCCTTCGTCGCGAATCTCACCGCCGGAACCCGTTGCCGCGCCGGGGAACGGCGAAATGGCAGTCGGGTGGTTGTGGGTTTCCACTTTCATTAAAATATGCGTGTCTTCGTTGTGATAACGGTATTGACCGTCCTGATCCGGGAAGAAGCGTCCTACTTTGGAACCTTCCATCACCGCCGCATTGTCTTTGTAAGCGGACAGCACATAATCCGGCGTTTTCTCAAAGGTATTTTTAATCATCTTAAACAGGGATTTTTCCTGTTTTTCGCCGTCGATCACCCAATCCGCGTTAAAGATTTTATGGCGGCAGTGTTCCGAGTTCGCCTGTGCGAACATATAGAGTTCGATATCGTGCGGATTGCGTCCGAGCGCGGTGAAATTTTCCACCAAATAATCGATTTCATCTTCCGCCAGCGCCAAGCCTAAATCCACGTTAGCGCTTTCCAAGGCTTTGCGTCCGCCGTTTAAAATATCGACCGCGGTAAAAGGTTTCGGTTCCTGTTGTTCGAACAACACCGCCGCTTGTTCAGGTTGACGCACTACGCTTTCCATCATACGGTCGTGAATATGTGAAGTGAGCTTGCTTTCTTCCTCGGCGCTCAAAGTGCGGTCGAATTCAAAGTAGAAAGCCAGACCGCGTTCCAAACGCAACACTTTATTTAAACCGCAGTTATGGGCGATATCCGTCGCTTTGGACGACCAAGACGAAATCGTCCCTACGCGCGGGATCACGACAAAACATTCGCCGCGCGGTTCGTGTTGGGCGAGCGTCGGGCCGTAATGTACAAGCTGTTCCAACTCGTCGGTTTCCTCCGCCGTTAGATTGGCGCTGAGTTCGGCAAAGTGGATGTATTCGGCATAACAGGATTTCACCGGCAAACCGGCTTTTTGAAAACGGGCGGAAAGTTGAGCTAAACGGAATTCGGACAAGGCAGGTGAGCCACGGAAAATTTGTAACATAGGTCTGATACCTTATTAAGTAAATTAAACAAAAACGGCGTTATTATAAAGGAAATCACAGCAGAACGAAAACGTTTGCTTAGTAAATGTGGAAAGTCATGGCAAAACCGATTAGCGAAGGGAACGCATTGATTTGTCCGGATGATGAATCGGAATGAATGACGCAGTGTAGGAAAAGCGGGATGTCGGGAAATATGGGGCATAGCGTGAAAAATAAACGTCAGCTATGCCCGTGATGACGGTTCGGTTAATCCAAGCCCAATACTTTGCGGCCGTTCACACTGGCGATATTCACCATTGCATCCAAATCGGGGAAGCGGCAGCCGGCGGCGAGCAGGCTGAGTTCCTGCCACATATCGCCCTCGCATAACGGCACCATGTAATCGCAGATATTATCCGTGCCGATGGCAACCGTAATGCCTTCGGGGATCATTTCATCCGCCGGTGTCAATGCGTTATGGAACGGCATCAGTTCTTCCTTGCGGTTGCTGTCGATCCACGCCATCGGACAGGCAATCATCATCATCTGCGCCTGACGCATTTTTTCATACAAACGGTAGCGGTATTCTTTGGAATGGGAACCGATGGAAATACCGTGAATCGCCACCACGCGTCCTTGCATACCGTGCTCAATGGTTTTATCGCACAGCTGCTCGGTTTCTTTTTCTTTCGGGCTGTTAAATTGGTCAACGTGTACATGGCACATAATGCCCAAGGATTTTGCTTTATCCAATAAAATATCCATGGCTTCCAGTCCGCGTCCGTAATCCAGCTCGTCGCGATAAGGCAAACCGCCGATCATATCCACCATTTCGGAACCGATATCAAACCATTTGCGCGCACTCGGTTCGATAACGCCTTTTAAGGTTTGATTGGCGAATTTTAAAATAATGTCGTTCTTATACACTTCACGGGCTTTATGGGCGGCGATAATCGCACGATCTTCACACACGGGATCGATATCCACAAAAGTGCCGAACGCCGTTACTCCTTGAGAAATCATCAATTCGATGGATTGGCAGAAACGGGCGTAATAATCTTCTACGCTGGAATTACGTTTTACTTCATCCACCAAGTCCCATTTTTGTTGCAGATTGCTGTTGTGGTAAATACTGATTTTCTCCGGCGTCATGGTGAAGGCGCGATCGGCGTGCGCGTGCGCATTGACCCACCCGCCTTTTTTGATGATTTCGTCTCTGATATAGGTTTTAAAGCTACGGACATGGCTTTTCATAGTTACTCCATTGAAATATTTGAAGCGGATGACGAAAGGACGGAAAAGCAAATATAAAAAAATCCTCGAAAGAGGATCGGCTATTAATTGAAAACAAAGCAACGCTCAATGCTTTGTCATTGATGAAACGAATTGAAATGTTATGAAAAATTCGCGGATTTTTAATTAATAACATTGCTGACTGAGTCCCGATTAACTGGGGCGGTAGTATAAATTGTTCTCGGCAAAAAGACCAGCCGATTTTATAAAACGGCAAAAAATCCGACCGCACTTTTGGATTATGCGCCTCTCTATTTCGTTATATAAATAAAAACGCACGCTGCTGCGTGCGTTTGTGGTTAGCGTAAAAACGGCGGAATTTTACTTTCGTATGCGGCGATTTTATCTTCATGTTGCAGCGTCAAACCGATATTATCCAAACCGTTTAACAGGCAGTGACGGCGGAATTCGTCCAATTCGAAACGATAGATTTTCTCACCGACGGTCACTGTCATGGCTTCCAAATCAATATGAATTTGTTTGCCCTCGTTCGCCCACACCCATTGGAAAATTTCTTCCACTTCTTCCTCAGTCAAACGAATCGGCAGCATATGGTTGTTTAGACTGTTATTATAGAAAATATCGGCGAAACTCGGTGCGATCATGGCTTTAAAACCGTAATCCGCCAATGCCCAAGGCGCGTGTTCACGGGAGGATCCACAACCTAAGTTTTTACGCGCCAATAAAATCGTTGCGCCTTGATATTGCGGATAATTCAGAACGAACTCAGGGTTCGGCTGCGTGCCTTCCGCATCCAAATAACGCCATTCGTGGAATAAATGTTTGCCGAAACCGATGCGGGTAATCGCTTGTAGAAATTGTTTCGGAATAATCGCATCGGTGTCCACATTCGCCGCATCAAGCGGAACGACCAAACCTGAAAGTTGTTTAAAACCTGCCATTGTGTACTCCTTAATTTAATTCCACTTGACGAATATCAACGAATTTACCGAATACGGCTGCCGCCGCCGCCATCGCCGGACTGACCAAATGGGTACGTCCGTTACGTCCCTGACGACCTTCAAAGTTACGATTGGAGGTTGACGCGCAGCGTTCCCACTCGCCCAAACGGTCGTCATTCATACCCAAACACATTGAACAACCCGGATTGCGCCA
>JBHBXR010000115.1:0-12383 GCA_041795785.1 Mesocricetibacter sp. | reverse complement strand
CGGCTGTGATCAATTTTATTTCAAATATTGTTCCACTTTTGATAGCACGGAAAAAGGCAATATCGGGCCGGTTACCGACGCACTACTGGACGCTTTGCAAGATGATTTCACCGTCATCACACCGGCGTTACCGGTTAACGGACGGACGATTTTCAACGGTTACCTGTTTGTCGGCGATGTATTATTGAACGAGTCCGGTATGCGTAACCATCCGATCACACCGATGAAAGACGCCAACCTGATACGTTTAATGGACGCGCAAGCCAAGGGCAAAACCGGACTGGTGCAGTATTCCGATGTGATTCAAGGCGCGCAAAGAGTGAAAACCCGTTTTGCCGAATTAAAACAACAGGGTTATCGCTATGCGGTGGTGGATGCGGCGGATAACTCACAGCTCGCCGTCTTGGCGGAAGCGGTTGCCGATTTCAAATTAGTCACCGGCGGTTCGGGATTGGGCGCGTATATGGCTGCACGTTTAAGCGGCGGTAGAAAAAGCGATAACGCGTTCACGCCGAGTAAAGGAAAAACCGTGGTGTTATCCGGTTCCTGTTCGGTTATGACCAACAAGCAGGTGGACGATTATAAAACCAAGGCGTCATCAATACAGTTAGACGTGGCGCAAGCGGTCAACAATCCCGATTATGCGGAAGACTTGTATCAATGGACGCTTAAACATTTAGCCGAACCGTCGGCACCGATGGTTTATGCCACTGTTCCGCCGGAAACGCTCAAAGAAATTCAGGCGCGGTTCGGCGTGGAAAAAGCAAGTCACGCCATTGAACACACTTTCGCGCAACTGGCGCAAAAACTGAAAACCGCAGGCGTGACCAACTTTATTACCGCCGGCGGCGAAACCTCCAGCATTGTCGTGCAACAACTGGGTTTCAGCGGTTTCCATATCGGTAAACAAATCGCGCCGGGCGTGCCTTGGCTGAAAGCGGTGGAAGAACCGATTTATCTGGCGCTGAAATCCGGTAATTTCGGTAAAGAAGACTTTTTCACTTATGCGCAAAGGATGTTTGTATGAATGAATTAGAACAAAAAATTCAAATGGTGAACCTTGCCCGTTCGTTTTATGAGCGAGGTTACACCGTCGGCGGTGCGGGCAATTTATCCGTGCGTTTGGATGACAATCGTATTTTAGTCACGCCGACCGGTTCTTCTTTGGGGCGTTTGGAAGCGGAGCGTTTATCGGTGTTGGATATGCAGGGCAACGTCTTGTCGGGCGATAAACCGTCGAAAGAATCCGTCTTTCATTTGGCTATGTATCATAAAAATCCCGCGTGCAAAGCCATCGTGCATCTGCACTCCACTTATTTGACCGCACTGTCCTGTTTGGAAGGATTGGACGCGACTAACGCTATGCGGGCGTTCACGCCTTATTATGTGATGCGGGTCGGCAAATTGCAGGTCATTCCCTATTATCGTCCGGGGTCACCCGAAATCGCCCGTGAATTAAGCGAACGCGCGTTATCCGGCAAAGCGTTTTTACTTGCCAATCACGGTATCGTGGTAACCGGCTCCGATTTGCTGGATGCCGCCGATAACACCGAAGAACTGGAAGAAACGGCGAAACTGTATTTTATTTTACAGGGACAAAAAGTCCGTTATCTCACCGATAGCGAAGTGAAAGATCTTGAAAACAGAGGAAAATAATTATGCCTAAATTTGCAGCAAATCTAACCATGATGTTTAACGAAGTGCCGTTTTTAGATCGTTTTGAAGCGGCGGCAAACGCGGGTTTCAAATATGTGGAATATCTGTGGCCGTATGAATTTCCGGCTCAAACCCTGAAAGCGAAACTGGAGCAATACGGCTTAAAACAAGTGTTGTTTAATACCGCCGCCGGTGATGTCAGTAAAGGGGAATGGGGGCTGTCAGCCATTCCGGGACGTGAGGCGGATGCCCGTCGCGATATCGATCAGGCGTTGGAATATGCCTTAGCGCTGAATTGCCCGAACGTGCATATTATGGCGGCAGTGGTGCCTGAAGGGGAGGATCGTGAAGCTTATAAACAAACTTTCGTGCAAAACGTGCGTTATGCGGCGGAAAAATTCAAACCGCACGGTATCAAAATTATGTTGGAAGCCCTCAGTCCGGAAGTCAAACCGAACTACCTGCTGAAAAGCCAGTTCGATACCTTGGAAGTGGTGGACTTGGTAGATCGCGACAACGTATTCGTCCAGTTGGATTATTTCCACGCGCAAAATGTGGACGGCAACCTTTCCCGTTTAACCGATAAACTAAACGGCAGATTCGCCCATGTGCAAATCGCCTCCGTACCGGATCGCCACGAGCCGGATGAAGGTGAAATCAACTATCAGTATATTTTCGACAAATTGGATCAAATCGGTTACGACGGTTATGTGGGCTGTGAATACAAACCGCGTGGTGAAACGACGGAGGGCTTGGATTGGTTTAAACCTTACAAATAAAAAAACTCACGGAAAAACGACCGCACTTTTTATCAAAAGTGCGTCATCTTAAATGGATTGAAATAATACTTTTGCAAAGGAGATAACAATGAAAATAGTCATTACCGGCGGACAGGGTTTCCTCGGACAGCGTTTAGCCAAAACTTTGTTAAGTCAGTCACAACTTCAAGTTGACGAATTAGTGTTGATTGATGTCATTCAGCCGATTGCACCGAATAATGATCCGCGTGTTCGTTGTATTGAAATGGACTTGAGAAACCCAATCGGATTGGACGGTATTATCACGAAAGAGATTGATGCGGTATTTCATCTCGCGGCGATTGTCAGCAGCCATGCGGAACAGGATCCGGATTTAGGCTATGAAATTAATTTCTTGGCCACCCGCAATTTATTGGAAGTATGCCGTAAAAACAACCCGTCGATACGTTTTATTTTCTCAAGTTCATTAGCCGTATTCGGTGGAGAATTGCCTGCTGTCATCACCGACAGTACCGCCGTCACGCCACAATCCACTTACGGCACACAAAAAGCAATGTGCGAATTGCTCATCAATGATTACACGCGTAAAGGTTTTGTGGACGGTATCGTAGTGCGTCTGCCGACTATTTGCATCCGTCCGGGCAAACCGAATAAAGCCGCCTCTTCTTTTGTCAGCAGTATTATGCGAGAGCCGTTACATGGCGAAAATGCGGTTTGCCCGGTCTCGGAAGATCTGTTGTTATGGCTGTCCAGTCCGAATACGGTGATAAATAACTTTATTCATGCCGCACAACTTCCTTCTCTGCCGTTGCGCAGTTGGCACGTGATCAACCTGCCGGGCTTTACGGTCAGTGTCAAACAGATGTTATCCGATTTGGCGCAAGTGAAGGGTGAGCAAATTTTACAACATGTGAAATTTGAATTTGATGAAAATATCAACAACATTGTCGCGAGTTGGCCGGCTGAAATTGATAATGCTCACGCCTTACAATTGGGTTTCAAAGCCGATAATAACTTTAAAGACGTTATTCAACAATTTATTCAATATGATATGTAGAGGTGCGTATTATGTTTGATTTACCCGTTCCTATTATCGGCTTGATAATAGCCGTTTTTGTATTGGTTTATCTTGTTCTTAAAACCCGTGTACATGCATTTATCGCTATGCTTATCGCCTCTGCCATTGCCGGTTTGGTGGGCGGAATGTCGGTTAATGACACGTTGGGTGCCATCAGTAAAGGTTTCGGCGGCACACTGGGCGGTATCGGCATTGTTATCGGTCTCGGCGTCATGATGGGTAGTGTACTGGAAGTATCCGGTGCAGCGGAAAAAATGGCGTACAGCTTTATTAAGATGCTGGGTAAGAAAAAAGAAGAATGGGCATTGGCGATTACCGGTTATATCGTCAGTATCCCGATCTTCGTGGATTCCGCCTTCGTGATCTTATATCCGGTTGCCAAAGCCTTGGCGAAAAACGGTAATCGCTCGTTATTAACTTTAGGCGTTGCGCTTGCCGGCGGTTTAGTGGTCACTCACCATACCGTTCCGCCGACACCGGGTCCGTTAGGCGTAGCGGGTTTATTTAGTGTCGATGTGGGCGCTATGATTTTGGTCGGTATGGCATTAGCGGTGTTACCGGTGATCGGTATGGTGTTGTACGCCAAATGGCTGGATAAAAAATATCCTACTTTTAACCAAGAGGTTTTCAGTAAAGAAGAACTCAAACAGAAGTATGATGATTACATTGAAAGTCGCGAGAAAAAAGAACTGCCGAGTTTATTTCTGTCGTTATTGCCAATCGTCTTACCAATCGGCTTAATCTTTATTAAAGCGATCTTGGATTTAATTTCAAAAAGTAATCCGACGATTACTGAAGCCGCGCTGTTCCAAGTATTTGCCTTTATCGGTCACCCGATGATTGCTCTTGCCATCAGTGTGTTGGTAGCGGTTTACACCTTATTGCCGAATACGGATAAAAATACTACCGCACTTCACTTGGAAGAAGGAGTAAAAACCGCCGGTATTATCTTATTGGTAACCGGTGCGGGCGGTGCATTAGGTGCGGTGTTACGCGACAGCGGCGCCGGTGCACAATTGGCTGAACAAATTGCCAAATTGCCGATTTCACCGATTTTAATTCCGTTCATTGTATCCACTTTGGTGCGCTTTATTCAGGGGTCGGGAACGGTTGCCATGATCACGGCGGCATCTATTTCCGCTCCGATTTTAGTGCAGATTCCGGGTGTTAATATGTTACTCGCCGCCCAAGCCGCAACCATGGGATCGCTGTTCTTCGGTTACTTTAACGACAGCCTGTTCTGGGTGGTCAACCGTATGATGGGTATCAATGACGTGAAAAAACAAATGATTGTATGGTCTATCCCGACAACTATCGCTTGGGCGATTGGTGGCAGCTTGGTTATTCTTGCCAACCTTATTTGGGGTAATGACGGTTCATTATTTGATTTAGTGTTCCCTCTCGGTATCCTTGCATTAATCGTGTGGTATGTCAAAGCGCAAAATAAACATCTTTAATTAAAACCGGATAGGCTGTCTTAAAGGCAGCCTATTGTTTTTTACGAATCGATTATTAAGAGAGCAGCTTATGCCAAAAATAAAATTACTCTGTGTATTATGTTGTTTTGTTCCCGTACTTCAAGCACAGGATATGCCGCAAAAAGCAGAACCGATACAAGTCACGATTTTGTCCGAGATTACTTCTAAGGGGCAGAAAGTTAATGGAATCGCTTTGGAATATGAATCGAATATTCTGTCCGGCAGTGATTTGACTCAGCTTTATCAGGTTCAAACTTCACTGGATAATAAGGATAAAGAATCCCGTTCCGTACTAAAAGCTTATGTCAATAATCAGGCAGCGATTGCACCGCAGGCGCAAGCAGGAAAATTTATAGTTATTGAATTGGATACTAAAGATACCAATGCGGATTTGTATTCGTTGAAAACGGCAAATGATAAGCCGATGAAGTTTCGAGCTAAAGATAAAAACGGCAATATCATTACAACGGAGAAATTACAGGCTGTCCGCATTCCCCAATTTTATGACGATCGTTTGGTTTACCATATTAAACAAACCGGTTATCTCAAACTGAGCAACGGTAAAACGTTGGATAAAACCGAAGTCAGTCAAAGTGCGGTTAAAAATAAAGTTAAAACGCCTCTAATTGACAATTTCTCCGAAGGGAATGTTCACTTGAATGTTGCCGATAACCGAATGAATTACCGCCTTTATATTCCGCAGAATAAAAATAAGAAAACCTATCCGCTCACTGTATTTTTGCACGGTTCCGGTCAGGTCGGCTCGGATAATATCGCTCATTTGCTTTCCAGCAAAGGCGCTGTGGCGACTTTGCAATATGAAGAAGGTTTTGTATTGGCTCCGCAATATTCATCGGTGTTTGATCCTTTTGATGACGTAAATAAAGGTCAGACAGGTGGTATTCATTGGCAAACGGATAATCGTCAGCAATTGGTATTGAAAATCATCGATGAAACTTTGGTTGCACACCCGAATATTGATACGAACCGCATTTATTTGATCGGGTTATCACGCGGATCCGAAGGTGCCTTAAATCTGCTGTTAAAACGACCGCACTTTTTTGCCGGAGCATTACTATTAAGCGGACGTGAGGCTTATACGTTAGAGTGGATGGACGGTAACGCCACTAAAGATAATCTGATGCCGTTGAAAGATCTTCCGCTGTGGTTCTTCCATAGCAAAGAAGATAAGGTTTCTCCCGTGCAAGGCTCGCGTATTAACTATCAAATTTTGCACAAAGAACTCAAGGCACCAAATGTGAAATATACCGAATTTACTACCGAACAGCCGGGTGATAACGGAATCGTCAACAATAATGCGCACAATACTTGGGACGCAGTGTTTAACAGCCCGGAAGTGATGACTTGGTTACTGCAACAAAAACGTACGGAAAAGCAAAAATAGGAGGCAATATGTACTATCAATATTTATCTTATCCTCTCGACGTGAATGACCCAGGATTTCCCGGTGAACCGACGTTAACCTTGGAAACCTGTACCAGCACGGATAACGGAGATGTTTATAACAGCAGTAAAATCCATTTATTTAATCATTTCGGTACACACTTTGATGCTCCTCGACATTTTAATCCACAGGGGGTTTCCATTACACAATTGCCGCTAGATCAATTTATTTACAATAAGCCGTTATTACTTGATATTCCTAAAAATACGGGCGAAATGATAGAGCCGGAAGATTTGCAAGAGTATTTAGCTTCAATTCAACAAGCGGATTTTTTAATTATACGCACGGGATTAGAAAAAGTTCGTTTGCAGAATCCGCAGGAATATGCGGCTAACGGCAGTGCGGTCAGTATTCAGGCGGCACAATACTTGATTGATAACGCCGCTAATCTGAAAGCAATCGGATTTGATTTTATTTCTCTTGCTTCGCCCGCTCATCCTGAACACGGGGTCAAAGCCCATCAGATTATGCTTGGAATGTTCAGCGAAAACTTTATTTGCATTATTGAAGATATGCAGTTGGCACACATTAATAAAACTGTTTTACAACGCGTATTTGCTTTGCCGTTACGAGTGAAAGGCATTGACAGTTCGCAGGTGACGGTTTTGGCGGAATGCGGCGAATAATAACGGAGGATGATTATGCAAAAAAATAACTATTTCTTTGCGGTTTTGTTCTTAGTGTTCAGTGTGATAAGCGCTTACATTGCCTCTCTTATCGAAAGGGACTTTGGGCGTATTGACGTAACAACGGTTACTTTCAATACGGAAGAGCAACAACCGATGGTAGCTAAACTATATCGTCCGCTTTCTGCTTCGGCGGATTCACCGAAACCTGCGCTACTTGCTTTGCACGGTTATCAAAGCGATAAAGAAGCGACCTCTACTTTCGGTGCTTTAGAATTAGCTAAACGCGGTTTCGTTGTATTGGCAATCGATCATTTCGGTCACGGTTATTCGACCAAATTGCCGGCTTCCAACAAAACTATCAGTGGCGCCAATAACGGTTATCAATATTTGAAAACGTTGTCTTTTGTGGATAAAGAACGATTAGGTATTTTCGGACATTCTACCGGCGCATTAAATGCAATTCGAGTTGCCAAATTAAATCCTGATCACAAAGCGGTAAACGGACAGAGCAGTAACGCCGCAGATCCTGAAATACATAACTATTTGCTGACACAAGGGCTATACGAGGAAATAGGCGGTTATCGTGAGCGTACCTTTCCGGTGAAGAATTTAGTGACGAATGAAGCGCGTTTGAAAGCTTTTTCTTTAAATCCGGGGGATAAGTTACAATGGGATCACACCTACGGTAATTTTACCGACGGTTCCGCACGGCGCGCCGCACTGGTAGACGGTACCCACTTGGGCGTAATGGTTGCCGAACATACTAATAAAGAAGCGATTCTGTGGTTTAATCAAACATTGCAAGACGGCAAACAAGAGGGTGATTGGATCGATCCCGACAAACAAACCTATTGGTATAAAGAATTTGCCGGTTTATTTGCTTTATTCAGTGCGTTGACTTCTGCATTATTTTTAGCTTCTAATCTATTGAAAACCGCATATTTTTCACCAATTACCAAAACGGTGACGAAACAGACCGCACTTTCTGCCGGCAAGTGGAAACTGTTTGCCATTATCAATATCATTGCTACGATTATTCTTTACCCGCTGTTTACTCAATGGGGCGGTGCGAATGAACCTATTGCTTCAGTATTAGGTTTTATGCCGTTGGAAATGGGTAACGGAATTATAACTTGGTTGGTTGTCAGTATGGCGATTAATTTAGTGTTTTTCTTGCTTTGGCGAAGATCAAATCCTATTTGTTTGCGTGAGTTCGGCGTATTCGCTTTCAGTTCAAATATTACGACAACGACATTGATATTCCGCTCATTATTGCTCACAGCTATTTTAATATTGTGGTTGTATGCGATTGCGTTTTTAGTTCACATTGTTTGGGGTGTGGAATTACGTTTCTTATGGCCGCTGCTCAAACCGTTGACCGCAGAACGTTTCGCTTTATTCTTCGTGTATTGGCTACCGATTTTAGCCTTTTTCTTTGTTTTTAACGGTTTGATTATTTCCGTACAAATGAAACAACCGAACAGTGACAATTTCAATTCAACTTTAATCGGCTGGACAGTAAAAACCGTTATTTTTGCCGTTGGCGGTTTATTTATCCTGTGGTTGTTTCATTTTATACCGAACTTTATGCAAATCGGCCCGGGCTTTGATCTTATCGGTTTGCCGCAATTCGGCGGTCGTTGGATGATGATGTTGGCGGTCATTATCCCGCAATTTATCGTGTTTATTTTTATCAACCATTGGTGCTATTTAAAAACCGGCTATATTTATCTCGGCGTATTTTTTACTTCCGTGTTAATGGCTTGGATTATGGTCGGCGGTCAGGTTATCGGGCGCTTTTTAGCTTAAACTCTTCATCTTTACAAAACGTGCGGTTTTTCGACCGCACTTTTTCATGATAATTTCCTTAACTCTCCGCTCATAACGTAGTACACTGCGAACATTATTTTTAATGAGGTGGACTATGGCTTCTTACTTAATTGCCCCTTCCATTCTTTCCGCCGATTTGGCGCGTTTGGGGGAAGATGTGGAAAACGTATTAAAGTGCGGTGCGGATTTGATTCATTTTGATGTGATGGACAATCATTATGTGCCGAATCTGACATTCGGGCCGGCGGTGTGTAAAGCATTGCGCGATTACGGCATTACGGCGCCGATTGACGTGCATTTGATGGTGAAACCGGTGGATCGGATTATTCCCGATTTTGCCAAAGCCGGCGCCGATTATATTACCTTTCATCCTGAAGCGACGGAGCATATCGATCGTTCTTTGCAGCTTATCCGCGATCAAGGCTGTAAAGCGGGTTTGGTATTTAATCCCGCCACTCCGCTCGGTTATTTGGATTATGTGATGGATAAAATCGATATGATTTTATTGATGTCGGTCAATCCGGGCTTCGGCGGTCAGTCTTTTATTCCCGCCACGTTGGAAAAATTAAAACAAGTGCGTAAACGGATCGACGAAAGCGGATTTGATATTCGCTTGGAAGTGGACGGTGGGGTGAAAATCAATAATATCGCTGAAATCGCCGCTGCCGGTGCGGATACTTTTGTAGCAGGATCGGCAATTTTTGATCAGCCGGATTATCGTCAGGTGATTGATGCCATGCGTCAGCAATTAGCCACAGTGAATAAGTAACGGTGAGCAGAGCATGGCAACAGGACAATTTAAATTAATCGGTTTTGATTTGGACGGTACGCTGGTTGACAGTCTGCCGGATTTGGCATTGTCGGTAAATTCCGCCTTAGCCGAATTTGATTTACCGCAGGCGTCGCAAGAGTTGGTGATGACATGGATCGGCAACGGTGCGGATATTTTAATCACTCGTGCCTTAACTTGGGCGAAAGAACAATCGGGCAAAGTATTAGACGAAGAACAAATTAAAGAACTCAAACGTCGCTTCGGTTTTTATTACGGCGAAAATCTGTGCAATGTCAGCCGCTTATATCCGCATGTGAAAGAAACATTGGAACGGTTGAAAGCGCAAGGCTATATTCTGGCGGTTATCACCAACAAGCCGACCAAACACGTTCAACCGGTGTTGGCGGCGTTCGGGATCGATCATTTATTCAGTGAAATGTTGGGCGGGCAGTCATTGCCGGCGATTAAGCCGCATCCGGCGCCTTTATATTATTTATGCGGCAAGTTCGGCTTGTATCCGAAACAAATTTTGTTTGTGGGGGATTCGAAAAACGATATTTTAGCCGCCCACGCCGCCGGTTGCGCCGTAGTCGGATTGACTTACGGTTACAATTATAATATTCCGATTGCGGAAGCCAATCCGGACTGGGTCTTTGATGATTTTGCGGATATTTTGAAAATTGTTGCGGCATAATCCCGCTGACAAGTCTAAAAGTGCGGTCAAAAAATCGGGTGTTTTTTAAATTCGGGTTACAGATAAAAATTTAACAACTTTAAAGGAAAAAAGAATGACAAAACCAGTTGTATTCAGCGGAATCCAGCCGTCGGGCGAGCTGACTATCGGAAATTATTTGGGCGCACTGCGTCAATTTGTGAAAATGCAGGATGACTATGACTGCTTATATTGTATCGTGGATTTGCACGCCATTACGGTGCGTCAAGATCCGCAGGCGTTGCGTAAAGCAACGCTGGATGTGTTGGCGTTGTATTTGGCGTGCGGTATCGATCCGCAAAAGAGTACGATTTTTGTGCAATCTCATGTGCCGGAACACACACAACTGGCATGGATTCTGAACTGCTACACCTATTTCGGTGAAATGGGGCGGATGACCCAGTTTAAAGATAAATCGGCACGTCATGCGGAAAACGTCAATGTCGGCTTATTCACTTATCCGGTGTTAATGGCGGCGGATATTTTGTTATATCAAGCCAATCAAGTGCCGGTGGGAGAAGACCAAAAACAACATTTGGAAATCACCCGTGACATTGCACAACGTTTTAACGCTTTATACGGCGATCACTTTGCGGTTCCCGAAGTCTTTATTCCGAAAGCGGGCGCACGCGTGATGTCCTTGCTTGAGCCGGAGAAAAAAATGTCAAAATCCGATGAAAACCGTAATAACGTCATCGGGTTACTGGAAGATCCGAAAGTGGTGGCGAAAAAAATCAAACGTGCGATGACAGACGGCGATGAGCCGCCGGTTGTACGTTATGACGTAAAAAACAAGCCGGGCGTGTCCAATTTATTGGATATTTTATCGGCGGTAACGGGTAAATCCATCGAACAGTTGGAAAAAGAATTTGAAGGACAGATGTACGGTCACTTGAAAAACGCGGTGGCGGATGAAGTCGCTACTTTGCTGACGACGCTACAAGAGCGTTTTTATCACTTCCGTAATGATGAAGAATTGCTCGATAAAATCGCCAAAGAAGGAGCGGAAAAAGCCCGCAAACGCGCCAAACTCACCTTAGATAAAGTCTATCAGGCAGTCGGATTTGTGACCGCTTAATCTTGAAAATTCCCCTAATCGCAGGATTAGGGGAACTTATCCTGTAAATTTTCCTCTAATAAATTACTTGTTCATTTGATTTAAGGAATAAAGGAAATAATGAAATTGATTAAAATTTTTCTGTTGGCATTTTTAGCTTATCTGCCGTCCGCTTGGGCGACGGAATTAAACATGAAATACAGCTCCAATTATATGATGCCGGCGTATATTCGTTTTCAAGACGACGGCGTGCAATATTCGATTCGAGCCAATATTAACGTGCTGTTGTACAAAATCCAGTTTATTTCATCGGGTACGCAAGCGGGCAATCAGTTTTATATGTTGAATTATAAAGATGTACGCAACGGAAAAACCTATTCGCAAGCAACTATTCAACAACAGAAGCACATCGAATACGGCAAGCTGAAAGACGGTTTGAAAACGGAAGAATTAAAACTGCCGACCTTTGATTTGTTTACTATGGCGTTTCAGCTCACTTATTATGAAAAACTGCCGAGAAACTTTCAAATTACTAACGGTAAAAAACTCTATCCGATGGAAAACGTGGTGGTAAATAAGAGCGAGAAAACCGTTAAACACAACAAACAGAACGTCAAAGAAATCACTTATCAATTCAGCACGGGCGATAAGGATATTGTGGTGAAAAAATTCGAAGGGGAAAAATTCCCGCGTTTCCTTTCCTATAATCGGGACGGCGACGAATACGAATTGGAATTCAGTGAATTTGTGAACTGACGGATTTTAACTCAAGTATGAAAAAGAAGATCAGTCCGATCTTCTTTTTTTATTATAGCTAGACAGAGTCTAGCTATAAAAACCATACGCTATGCGTATGGAATCAAAGAGCTTAAGCGGTGAACAGAATAAAAAAATCCTCCTATAATGAATAAGGCTGACAACCAAAATTCAGAATATAGGAGGATAAGT
>JBHBXR010000114.1:0-12032 GCA_041795785.1 Mesocricetibacter sp. | reverse complement strand
TCACTGGCGGAAGAAGAATAAACTGACTAAGCACGGGATAGCCCCGTGCTTTTTTGCACCAAAGTGCGGTCGTTTTTTCGTCCGTTTTTGTTCCGTTTAATGCAACGGGCTGCCCTTCCGGTTCCGTGTACCACTCGATATATTCGCCTTTTTCAATCGGACGGGCAAATGACGCAGTAATAAATTCCTTAAAACAACCGTATTATGTTGAGTAATCAAATCAATTGAAACAAAAACTTACAGTTCCATTCGTTTTCCGCCAAGCGGTACTCCCTTTTCAGGTTTGGACCGCAGGAATTGGAACCGATGCCGCTCATTTTATAATCTAGGCACAACAACGTGTAGCCGCTTTCCTTCAAGTCATAATTGTGCGCTTTCGCCGCCAGTTCTTCTTGCGTATAAGGCGACAAGTTAAAACTGAAAGGTTGAGTAGCGCTGATATAAAATCCGTGATTTTCCGACCGCACTTTTAACAGCGAACAGCCCCAATGACTACCGTTTTCCTGCGGTTTGAGGTAATCCGTATGATTTTGCGCCGGTGTGGTTTGATAGAAACCCAATTTCCCCGCATGATGTTTATCCGCATAACTTTCCGTTTCACCGTAGCCGAAATACTCCGCCTGTTGGAAGGCTTGCGGTAAAAAGAAGCGTAAACCGAAGCGCGGTAAAAACGGTAAATGCGCGGCTTTTTGCGCCCGAATGTCAATCTCAAAGCGTCCGTCCGTATGAATATGATAAGCCGTATCTAAAGTCAGAATCCGCTCTTTTGATACCGCCAGCACGCCGCATTGCGCCCGCACTACGATTTCATCTTCCCGCTGTTCAACGTCGATGGTATAGGCGCGGGTTTGCGCCTGATGGTAGCCCGCTTTAATCCAATGTTGTTTGATTAACGCATCGTTATCCAAAGGCGCGCGCCAAATATTAAAATCCAGCGGGCGGGCGAGCAGATTTTCCCCTTGCGTCAGCAAGCGGTTTAAGATACCTTTTTGTTTATCAAAGACATAAACGGCTTTATCCGTTGTCACTTCAATTTGACGCGCATCCTGCGTAAATGACAACGCCCCTGCAAGCGCAACGGAATGTAAACGCGGCAACATCCGTTCGCCGAACAAGGCAAGTTGATCGAAACCCAATTGATGATTTTCCGCCACCAACGCCGTCGCCTGTTTTTGGTAATAGGTTAAATTCAACAACCACAGGCTGCCGTTGTCTTCAGGCAGATCGAGCGCTAAAAGTGCGGTCTGTTTTGGCGCTATTTTTATCGCATCCATATAACCTTCGCTGACCACAATGCCGTTTTCGGAAAGTTGATAATGAACGGCGATAAAATCTTCTGTGTCGGTGAAATCCAAATAATTGGTGAGGGCAATCTTGCCGTCCTGCAGACGGGCACGTAACGGACGATTAACGTTTTTCATTTCCAACAAACTGCTATGCGGTTGACGCGAGGCGGATACTAAACCGTCGGCGCAGAAATTGCCGTCGTTGGGATAATCGCCGAAATCGCCGCCGTACCCCGCTTTGCCGTTCGCCAAATACGGACTGTGATCACACCATTCCCACACAAAACCGCCGCAAGCGCCGGGATGTCTTTCCATCGCCTGCCAGTAATCTTCCGCATCGCCACAGGAATTGCCCATGGCGTGCGTATATTCGCACAATAAATAGGGTTTGCGATTGGCAGGATTGGCAAAATAAGCGTCCATCATTTCCGTGGAAGCATACATTTCGCTGTGAAAATCAAGATTAGTCAGATCATTTTGATGCGTCGAGTGTTGATACACGGCGTTTTCATAATGTACCAAACGATTTGGGTCAAAGGTTTTCACCCATTCGGCAGCCGCTTCAAAATTCTCTCCGAAGCCCGATTCGTTGCCCAACGACCAAATCAGCACTGAAGTGCGGTTTTTATCCCGTTGAACATTGGCATAGTTGCGATCTAAAATCGCCTGTTTAAAACGCGGATCACGGGCAAAATAACAATAATGATCGATAGTCTGTTGACGCATTTGTTCGAGATCGGCACTTTTCGGCACATTGAGCAAAATGCTGTCTTCCTCCGTCGGTACATATTGCATACTGGCGCCGTGGCTTTCCACATCCGCTTCCGCAATCAGATAAAAACCGTATTCGTCGCATAACTCGGCAAACCAAGGCGCGTTCGGATAATGCGCGGTGCGGATTGCATTGAAATTATGTTGTTTCATCAAACGCAAATCCCTTATCGCCTGTTCGCGACTGATACTGTAACCGGTTTGCGGATCGCTGTCGTGACGGTTGACGCCTTTAAATTTTATCGCTTGTCCGTTTAACAGCAGAACACCGTTTCGCACTTCAATTCGGCGAAAACCGATTCTCTGACAAATCACTTCCGAACCGTAACGGAATAACAGCGTGTATAGCTTTGGTGCTTCCGCATTCCATAATTGTACTTGATTAATGGCGAACTCAAAGCCACTTTCCGTCACGGCACTGAGCAAAATATCGCCTTTCGGATCATTCAGCTGCCAACCGATTTCGCGTAACGGCGCAGGTTCACCGTCTTGTACAAAATAAGGTTCCACTTTTAATACGGCGCTTTTCAGATCGTCACTCAGCTCGGTTTTGATAAAGAAATCCTGTAAATAATGGCGTTCCCGTTCCAGTAGATAAACATCACGAAAAATGCCCGACATACGGAATTTGTCCTGATCTTCCAAATAACTGCCGTCACACCATTTCAACACCAACACATGAATACTGTTTTGCCCGTTGTGTAAAAAATCCGTCACGTCGAACTCGGAAGTGCAATGGCTGATTTGGCTGTACCCGACAAACTGCCGATTGATATACAAAAACAGGCAGCTGTCCACGCCTTCAAAATTGAGCAAATAGCGTTTCTTTTCATTTAACTTCAGTTCGAACTGACGTTGATACAACCCGCACGGATTATCCAGCGGCACATAAGGCGGATCAAACGGAAACGGATAATGGATATTGGTGTAGTGATGGTGATCGTAGCCGTGATTCTGCCAGTTGGACGGCACCGCAATGGTATGTGTCAACGGCAATGAGAGAAAATCTTCAGGCAAATCCTGATAGCTGTCGAAATAAGCAAAATTCCAATCTCCGTTCAGTGAAATAAAGTATGCCGATAATTCTCGCGGATTTTTGACCGCACTTTCCACCTCCGAATGCGGAATAAAATAGGCGTGATGCGCGGTGGTGTTAAGATGAAGAATATTCGGATCTTGGAAATAATTTGGAATAGGCATAATTTTCTCCGGTTTGATAAGGCATATGACGCACGCTTAATGAGGTTAATTCCGAGCATTTACACGCTAAAATGCCGCTGGGATTTATTTTCTTCTCTGCCGTTCAGTAGGCGATGATAATTTTCAAAGCGGAGCGGATGAATCTTGCCTTGCTCCACTGCTTCGCGTAAGGCGCATTCGGGATCATGCAGGTGTTTGCAATCACGGAACTTACAGGTGCCGAGATAAGGCTGAAATTCCCGATATCCTTTGGTGATTTGTTCCGCCTCCAAGTGCCACAAACCGAATTCACGGATGCCGGGGGAATCAATCAGATCGCCGCCTTGCGGCAAATGGTATAAGCGGGAAGAGGTTGTAGTGTGCTGCCCCAGTCCCGAAGTTTCGCTGATTGCGCCGATCTGCGCATTGACATCGGGCAGAATGTGATTAATCAAACTGGATTTGCCCACTCCCGATTGTCCGACAAAAATAGACGTGCCCTGCGCTAAAAGTGCGGTCAGTTTTTCCATATTTTTTCCGCTTTGCGCCGAAATCATCAGAGTTTGATAGCCGATTGCACTATAAATATCCAGTTGGCGCTGCGCCTGTTGCCGTTCTTCTTCGCTAAGCAAATCCGTTTTATTCAGTACAATCACCGCCGGAATAGCGGCGGTTTCGCAAATGACCAAATAGCGATCAATAATATTCAAAGATAACGCCGGCAATACGGAAGACACGATAATAATACGATCGATATTAGCCGCCATAACTTTTAAACCGTCGTAATAATCCGGTCGCGACAACTCGTTTTTACGCGGCTTCACCGCCTCAATCACACCGCTGATACCTTGCAATTTTTCATGTCCCTGACGCCATACCACCCGATCGCCCACCACCACATTGGCAATGGTGCGACGCAAATTACAGCGAAATACTTCCCCTTGCGTATTCTCCACATCGGCGTGCATCGCATAGCGGGTGACCACTACGCCGTCCTGCGTTTCGCCCAACATTTCGTCCTGCCAGTCGATGTCTTTTTTATTTTTACGTTGATGACGACTGAGGGTTTTGTCGTTATTCGATTGAATGCGGCGTTGTTGATTTTGGGTTAATTTGCGTTTAGTCAAACAGAAATCCTTAAAAAGTGCGGTCGTTTTTTCTCGTGTTTTTGGTTAGAATAGCCAAAATTTTACATAGGATAACGCAAATTATGCAATTAGATAAACAAAATCTGATTTGGATTGATCTTGAAATGACGGGGCTTGATCCCGAACAGGAACGTATTATTGAAATCGCCACTATCGTGACGGATAAAAATCTCAATATTTTAGCCGAAGGTCCTGTGCTTGCCGTGTATCAATCCGACGAACTGTTAGGCAAAATGAGCGAGTGGTGTACTAAAACCCATACAGCCAACGGTTTGGTGGAACGGGTGAAACAAAGCAAATTAAACGAGCGCGCCGCCGAGTTACAAACCCTTGATTTTTTGAAGAAATGGGTACCGAAAGGGGTTTCGCCCATTTGCGGCAACAGCGTAGCGCAAGACAAACGCTTTCTGTTTAAATATATGCCCGAACTGGCGGACTACTTTCATTACCGCCATCTTGATGTCAGCACGTTAAAAGAATTGGCTTCACGTTGGAAACCCGAATTAGTAAAAGGATTCGAAAAGAAAAATACCCATTTGGCGTTGGACGACATCCGCGAATCCATTGCGGAACTGGCTTATTACCGCGAACATTTTATCCGTTTAACTGATTAAAAACCCGTCAAGCCCAACATTTTTTTAATTTTGGGCTTGCGCCACCGAAAAATATTCGTATAATACCGCCTTATCAAATCCGATGCGGGAATAGCTCAGTTGGTAGAGCACGACCTTGCCAAGGTCGGGGTCGCGAGTTCGAGCCTCGTTTCCCGCTCCAATTTCTCTCTTTTCTTAGTCTTTCAACACCTTAAATAATCTTAAACTAATTGAATCTTAGTGTTTTTAATTGAGTGTTGTAACGCTTTTTAATGAAATTCACTTACCTCTACATAATTGCTTAAAAGTGCGGTACAATTCTGCACTGTTTTTTATACGTTCGATATTAACCTACACTTTCAGGATGACTGATTTATCTCAATATTCTCAATATATTAGCGATGAAATCGCAATGTGTGATTTCGGTCGTGAACTTATCCGGGCAATTTGTCGTCTTAATACGTCAAAAGGTATCGTTATTTACCTAAACGGCGGATTAGGCGCAGGCAAAACCACCTTAAGCCGCGGTATAATTCAGGGCTTGGGACATCAAGGTAAAGTGAAAAGCCCGACTTATACGCTCGTAGAAGAATATCGCTTACAGGGAAAACATATTTATCACTTTGATCTGTATCGCCTCAGCGATCCTGAAGAGCTTGAATTTATGGGAATTCGGGATTATTTTGCCGATAATAGTATTTGCCTGATTGAATGGGCGGAGAAAGGGCAAGGTTTACTGGCAGAACCCGATTTAGCGGTTAACATTACTTATGCCGATGCCGCGCGTAATATCGAATTAATTGCCCGTAGCGCTTTGGGCGAAGAAATTATCCGACAGTTGAAACTCAATTAAAACAATATATTCACAATGAAAAAACTTTTTTTAGCGATTATTACTCTTTTTCTCAGTCTTCCTTCTTTTGCTGAAGTATGGACGATTGCCATTGATCCCGGCCACGGCGGTAAAGATCCCGGTGCGATCGGGCGTAACTTAAAAATTTATGAAAAAAACGTCACGCTTTCCATCGCCAAAGAATTAAAAATTTTATTGGATAAAGATCCGAACTTTCGCGGCGTATTAACGCGTAAAGGGGATTATTTTATTTCCGTTCCCGATCGCTCGGAAATTGCCCGCAAAAACAAAGCGAATTATTTAATTTCCATTCACGCAGACTCTTCCGCCACACCGAATTTCCGCGGTGCTTCCGTTTGGGTATTGTCCAATCGTCGCGCCAACAGCGAAATGGGACAATGGTTGGAAGATCATGAAAAACAATCGGAATTACTGGGTGGCGCCGGCAGCGTATTGGCGGGTCAAAACGAAAAATATTTGGATCAAACCGTCTTGGATCTACAATTCGGGCACAGCCAACGTGTCGGCTATGAACTCGGTCGCTCGATTTTACGTAATTTTTCCAAGATCACCCAACTAAGCCGCAGCACGCCGCAACACGCCAGCTTGGGCGTGTTACGTTCGCCGGATATTCCTTCCGTGTTGGTGGAAACCGGTTTTTTATCCAATGCCGAAGAAGAGGCGAAACTAAGCACGGCGGCTTATCGTCGGCGCGTTGCTTACATCATTTATCAAGGCTTGGTTGATTATCACCGCCGTAACGCTAAAGCGGATATGTTACCGAAAATCGCCAAATCCGCAACGGAGGATAAAAACGCAAGCGAATCCGCCGTTAAAGACAGCGGCATTCGTCATAAAGTGAAATCAGGCGAAAGTCTCGACACCTTGTCCAAAAAATATGCGGTGAAAATCAGTGACATTATGCAGTTGAATCAACTAAAACGAAAATCGCTGAAAATCGGACAAAGTATAAAAATCCCTGATAACGGAAAAAATAAAAATGTCGAAAAAACGTCAAATACGGTGAAAGACAGCGGCATCAGACACAAAGTCAAATCCGGCGAAAGCCTTGACAGTTTGGCGAAAAAATATGCGGTAAGTATTAATGATATCGTGCAACTTAATCAGCTGAAACGGAAATCATTGCAAATCGGCGAAAGCATTAAAATTCCGTCCGGCGCTAAAAGTGCGGTCAAAAATACGGATAATTTGAAAAAAGACGCCATCGGCGAATTAATTGATAAAAAAACCGCCAAAGACAAAAACAGCAAAAAAGAAACCTCGGTCAAAACCAAAGAAGTTCCGAAGTATCATATTATTCAAAAAGATCAGACGATTTATGCCGTCTCCCGCGAATACGGCATTCCGGTCAATCGGATCTTAAAACTGAATCCGCAGTTAAAAAACGGAAAAGCATTGGCGGGACAACGAATTAAGCTAAGAGAATAAAGAATGCCGATTCAAATTTTACCGCCGCAACTTGCCAACCAAATCGCCGCCGGCGAAGTGGTGGAACGTCCTGCGTCGGTGGTAAAAGAACTCGTGGAAAACAGCCTTGATGCCGGCGCGACGGATATCCGCATTGAGATTGAAAACGGCGGTGCAACGCTTATTCGTATCCGTGATAACGGAATCGGCATCGCCAAAGGGGAATTAAGTCTTGCTCTCGCCCGTCACGCCACCAGCAAAATTACTTGCCTTGAGGATTTGGAAGCCATTCTCAGCCTCGGCTTTCGCGGCGAAGCCTTGGCGAGTATCAGCTCGGTTTCACGTTTAACACTGACTTCACGCACTCAAGAACAAAATGAAGCTTGGCAAGTTTATGCGCAAGGGCGCGAAATGGAAACCACCGTCAAACCTGCCTCTCATCCTGTCGGCACAACAGTGGAAGTCGCCAATTTGTTTTTCAATACGCCGGCAAGACGTAAATTCCTGCGCACCGATAAAACGGAATTCAATCATATTGATGAAGTTATCCGCCGCATTGCATTGGCAAAACCGCAAATTGCGTTTAACTTAAGTCACAACGGCAAGGTCATCCGTCAATATAAAAGTGCGCTCAATCATCAACAACAATTAAAACGGGTCGCCGCTATTTGCGGGGATGATTTCGTTCAGAACGCTTTACAAATTGATTGGAAACTGGATGACCTGCATCTGCACGGTTGGGTGGCGCAACCGCATTTTCACCGTCCGCAGAATGACTTAAGTTATTGTTATGTCAACGGACGCATGGTGCGTGATAAAGTCATCAATCATGCTATCAAACAAGCCTATGGCGAATATTTAAGCGGTGAGCAACATCCCGCCTTTGTGCTGTTTCTTGATCTGAATCCGAACGACGTGGATGTAAACGTTCATCCGACCAAACACGAGGTGCGTTTTCATCAGGCGCGTTTAATTCATGATTTTATTTGCCAAGGGATTAGTAATGCATTGTCATCGGAACAAGCGGATTTTGCTTTTGCACAAACGGACAATAGCAACCAAGTTGCCGAGCCGCAGATGCAGTGGAATCCGGTGGCGACAAAACCGAACCGTGCCGCTGCCGGCATGAATATGTTTGAGCTGCCTCATTCTTTTCCAAGTACAAAACAACGGGATTTTCCACCGCACTTTAGCGCCGAAAGAAAGTACTCGAGTAACACCAAAACCGAACAAAAACTCTATGCCGACTTAATTCAAACGCACTCAGTGCCATCAGCCCCCGTCGTATCGGAACGGATCACCGACGCCGCAGCAAGGACGAATCCGCCGGACCCTTTTCTGCGCGCGTTGGCATTAGTCGAGAACAAAGCGCTGTTATTACAACAAAACCAACAATTTTATCTTTTACCGTTGACGGATTTGCAACGCGTTAAAATCGAATTGTCGCTACAACAAAAGAACATGGTTAAACAGCCTTTGTTGATTCCCGTCGTATTTCGTTTAAATGAACAGCAGTTATCCCATTGGCAACAGCAGAAAGCTTTTTTTCATCAGGTCGGATTTGAATTCAGTGAGAATTTGTCACAATATCGTATAACTTTAAATGGAGTACCAAACTGTTTACACCAGCAAAATCTGCAAAAACTGGTAATTTCATTACTGACCGAATCCATTGAAAAAACAACCGAATTTTTGACCGCACTTTGCCGTCATACGGAATTCAATGAAATTAACGTGTTTGCCGATGCGGTAAATCTGTTGACCGAAACCGAGCAACTAATTGATAAACAAAATAAAATCTGTTTAAAAGACTATTTTATTTGCGTTGATTTCAGCCAATATTTAGCGAGCCGCCGATGTCAGTAGCAAAACCGACCGCTATTTTTCTGATGGGACCGACCGCCTCGGGTAAAACCGATCTTGCCATCCGTTTACGGCAAGAATTACCGGTGGAAGTCATCAGCGTTGATTCCGCCTTAATTTATCGCGGTATGGATATCGGCACGGCAAAACCCGGCGCCGCCGAATTGGCACTGGCACCGCACCGCCTGATCGATATTATCGATCCTGCGGAAAGTTACTCCGCCGCCAATTTCCGCGAAGATGCGCTACGCGAAATGGCGGATATTACCGCACAAGGTAAAATTCCGCTGTTAGTCGGCGGAACTATGTTGTATTACAAAGCCTTATTGGAAGGGCTATCGCCGTTGCCGCAAGCCGATGAACGGGTGCGCGCAGAGATTGAAGCCAAAGCACAAATATCAGGTTGGCCTGCGTTACATCGGGAATTACAGAAAATCGATCCGATTTCCGCACAACGGATAAACCCTAATGACAGTCAGCGTATTAATCGGGCTTTAGAAGTATTTTATTTGACAGGTCAGTCGCTTACCGAATTAACGGAACAAAAAGGTGAAACACTGCCGTATAATTTGTTACAATTTGCTATCGCTCCAAAAGATCGCGCCGTATTGCATCAACGAATCGAACAGCGTTTCCATAAGATGATTGAACTGGGTTTTCAACAGGAAGTGGAAAAACTCTATCAACGCGGTGATTTATATCCCGAATTACCCTCAATCCGTTGCGTCGGTTATCGTCAAATGTGGGAATTTTTACGCGGCGATTACGATCATGAAGAAATGATTTTCCGTGGTATTTGTGCTACCAGACAATTAGCCAAGCGTCAAATAACATGGTTACGCGGTTGGAAATCGCCGATTCAGTGGCTTGATAGCCTAGAAATTGAACAAAGTCAACAAACTGTCAAACAAACCTTTGATTCGGCTATGCAAAATCGATAAAACTTGTTATATTGAAAATCAGGGGACACAGCGTCAATTTTTAATCACTATAAATATAGAGGAAAGCAAAATGGCAAAAGGACAATCACTACAAGATCCTTACTTAAATGCGTTACGTCGCGAACGTATTCCGGTTTCTATTTATCTGGTTAACGGCATTAAACTGCAAGGGCAAATCGAATCTTTTGATCAGTTTGTCATTCTGTTGAAAAACACCGTTAATCAAATGGTTTATAAACACGCGATCTCAACGGTTGTGCCTGCTCGTTCCGTTTCCCATCACAGCGGCGGTCAACACAGCAGTCAGGCACAACAAGCGGATATCTCGGCTGACTCACAAGCTGAATAAGCAGAATAAGATTTGAACAATCCGTTTGATACAGACACATTAAGTGCGGTTAATTTGGAACAAATTTCAACCGCACTTTCTATTGAACAAAATTCCCTCTCCACGCATACCGACAATGCGATTGTCGTTCATGTTTTCTTTTCCCAAAACCGCAATCAAGAGGATTTAAACGAGTTTCAGCAACTGGCGGAATCCGCTCATGTGAATATTCTGCAAATCATCACAACCAGTCGTTCTACACCGCAAGCCAAATACTTTGTCGGCGAAGGCAAAGCGCAGGAAATCGCGCAAGCCGTCGAAACACATAACGCCGATGTGGTGTTGGTTAATCACAGTTTGACACCGGCGCAAACCCGCAATTTGGAAAGCATTTGCCAATGTCGCGTGGTGGACAGAACAGGATTGATTTTAGATATTTTCGCTCAACGCGCCCGTTCCCACGAAGGCAAATTACAAGTGGAACTGGCGCAACTCAAACATTTGGCAACCCGCTTGGTTCGCCGTAAAACCGGCTTGGATCAGCAAAAAGGCGCAGTCGGGTTGCGTGGTCCCGGTGAAACCCAACTGGAAACCGATCGTCGTTTAATTAAAGTGCGCATTGCGCAACTGCAAAACCGTTTGGAAAAAGTAAATAAGCAACGCAACCAAAACCGTCAAACCCGGCAGAAAGCGGATATCCCGACCATTTCTCTAGTAGGTTACACTAATGCGGGCAAATCCACTTTATTCAATCGACTGACGCAAGCGGACGTGTATGCCGCCGATCAACTGTTTGCCACGCTTGATCCCACTTTACGTCGTTTACAAATTCAAGATGTGGGTACCACAATTTTGGCGGATACCGTCGGTTTTATTCGTCAATTGCCGCATGATTTGGTTTCCGCTTTTAAATCCACTTTGCAAGAAACTACTGAAGCCGCCTTATTGTTGCACGTAATCGACAGCACCGATGTGCGTAAACTGGAAAATATTGAAGCAGTGAATGAGGTGCTGGCGGAAATTTCCGCACAAAACGTGCCGACGTTATTGGTATATAATAAAATCGACCGGTTGGAAGAAGTTTCGCCGCATATTGAATACGACGAACAAAACAAACCTGTCGCCGTATATCTCTCGGCACAAACAAATAGCGGTTTAACGCTGTTATTGGAAGCTATTCGCGAACGGTTAAAAAATGAAATTTTACATTTGAATATAGCCTTGGCGGCACAGGACGGTAAAATCCGCCATCAACTTTATCAGCTCGGTTGTGTCCGTCGGGAACAAATCACTGAAACCGGCGAATGTTTATTGGAAATCCAAATTGATAAAATAGAATGGCAGAAATTAAGCAAACGCTTTCCAAAACTTGCAGAAAACCGACCGCACTTTTAGCTTCTCATCAGCATTATAGGGTAAATTCGAGTTTTTAATAACGCCTTATTCCGGTGTAATCCAACTGACCTGCCAACTGCCGGTGCCTTCCGGCACAAGGGTTTGGGTTAAATAAGGCAGGATTTGCCTCATTTGCCCTTCCAATGTCCAAGGCGGATTAATCACAATCATACCGCTTGCCGTCATCCCGCGCTGATCGCTGTCGGGGCGGATTGCCAGCTCAATTTGCAGAATCTTACGAATATCC
>JBHBXR010000113.1:0-20022 GCA_041795785.1 Mesocricetibacter sp. | reverse complement strand
TGGTCGGCGAGATAGGATTTGAACCTACGACCCACTGGTCCCAAACCAGTTGCGCTACCAAGCTGCGCTACTCGCCGACATAATCTTAAAAAAGATTGGGGTGGCTAATGGGACTTGAACCCACGACAACCGGAATCACAATCCGGGGCTCTACCAACTGAGCTATAGCCACCATTATTCAGTTTGCTTAACGTTGCTCTGGCGCGCTCGACAAGATTCGAACTTGCGACCTTTGGCTCCGGAGGCCAACGCTCTATCCAACTGAGCTACGAGCGCTCATTGCGTCGTTGCGGGGCGTATATTAAGGATTTCTCATAGCCTTGTCTAGCATTTTTTTATTTTTTAATAAAAATTTTTATCGGCAGATGTTAATTTGTTCAAATTGTTTATTATTTGCCAAATTTCAGTTTATTTTTACAACTTATTCGTTAAATAGTAATAAAAATAATGCACTAGGTTTAATTGTCTTCTCCAACGGGTCGGTTGACTGAGCAACCGATACAACCATTCCAAATGTAATTTTCGCCAGCTTTTCGGCGCGCGTTTTACTCTTCCCGTAAATACATCATAAGTTCCACCCACGCCCATATAAAGCGCTTCGGGATATTGTCGTTGCGCTTTTTGCATAAATTCTTCCTGTTTAGGCGAACCCATTGCCACCGTAACGAATTTGGCACCGCTTTGTTTAATGCATTCAATAATCTCTTGTTCTTGATCCGCTGAAAAATAGCCGTCTTGAATACCCACAATATTTACGTTCCAAGTCGCCAGTTTGCTTTTCACCGCTGTAACCGTCTCGCTTTTTCCGCCTACTAAGAAAACGGGTATACCTAATTTGCCGGCTTGTTGCATCAATGCCAACCATAAATCAACACCGGCAATCCGCTCCAATTCCGCAAGCTGCGGATATTTCTTTCTGATCGAAAAAACTATACTGATACCGTCGGCATATTTATATTCCGCCGCTTGCAACAAAGCGCACACTTCAGGTTGTTTTTCTGCCGCAATCACTTTTTCCGCATTAATAGCAACCAACTTTCCCGTTTTTATTTCTTTTTCATTCATCAAAAAATGAATAAACTCCTTTTCATTTTTCACCGCTAAAATTTCAATGCCGCGAACATTCACTTTTTCAATCATTTTCTTTTCCTTTTTCTGTGATTGAAACAAAGCCTGCCCTTGCCAAAACAGACGCCATCAGTTTTGCCGCAAAATAACACATAAAGAAAACGATATTAAAGAAAACAAAGCGGGAAACAAAGGCATCCAACCCTTCTCTGGCTAAAACCACAATCGTGAAAATATTGGCAAAGCAATAAGCTTGAAAAACAGCCTGTTTATTTCTAAAAACCGCTTGCTTGGCGTAGAAATACAAACTGTCAAACCCTTTCATGATCAATCCGGTAAAAACCGCTCCCATCAACACAAGGGGAATACCGCCCATAATATAAAATGATCCGATCAAAGTCGGGGACAATGCTAATCCCGCATAATAATGACGAATTTCCCAAGTGAAATAATTTGCCGTATTTAAAATCAGATCCGGTCGATCAAACCATATACTTTTCGGAATATACACATAGAAATCCCGAATAATCGGCGTTACATTCTGATACTCCACATTTTTATACACCAGTATTTGAGATAAATGTTCCCACGGTGAGAACGTATCGCGGGTTAGCTGCAAAAAATAATATAGCGTTTTATTGTCCGACAGCGACAAACCGTAGCGCTGCATCGCCAAAACAAACATCACACCTATTCCCGCTATGCCGACTGCCAATAATGTCGGTATGGAAACATAGCCTTGCGCAATACCGATAAACACAAATAACGCAATGACCAACGCCAAATTAGAACGGGTACCGCCGATAGACAAATAGCTTAACGCCCCTAACACCACACCGATAAACAAGAATCCCCACCACATTTTTTTATTCGGATAGAGAAAATAAAGGATAAGCAATGCCGGAATAAAGAAATAGAAAAAGCGTTTCAATGCCACTGCGTTCACTTGAGCGGAAAAAATCTGATTATAGCCATCCAATTTGAATAACAATAATCCGTTGACGGATAAGAAATAAAACATCGCTGCCAAAGACACGGCGAGCAATAAAAACGCCGTTATTTTGGCTTCGGTTACGGAATTAAATTCGGCGTGCGACGCCATAATCGTTTGTGTTTTTTTAACCGGCAGTAGGCGGATTTTATACGTCGTATAATAAATCACATAAAATACCGTTGAAACCAACAACGTTTTCAACAAAATATCAAAAGAATTCAAGCCGATATCAAAGCCGAAAGACAGAGCTAACGAAAACGGAAAGCCCAAATAAAACACCAGTAAATAAGTCAGCGTAAATAATAAATGAAAAGAAAAACGTTCCCGCTTAAAAGAACCGTAAGCCAAAGACAAAATCACGCTTAATGATAGGAAATAAAACGCCATTAAAATACTTAATTCCGCGTCGGATAACATATTTACTCCTTACATTTTTATATCGCCAAGATCTTTTCCAATACCGGCGGCCAAGTTGTAATGAAATAAGGATCGAAAAAAGCAATGGTTTCTTTATCAAGTGCGGTCAGTTTTTGCCGAGTTTTTTCAATATGCTCGCGACTGACTTCATCATTAAACAAAAAAGGCACTTGATATAAACGCATATCTTCCGTAAAGGCGTTTTGGCGATGCAATACCACGGGGATATTTAATTGCGTCAATAAACATACCGTGCCGATACCTTGCTGACGATGAAAGATAAAATACCCCAAATCGCACTGCGACAACAAACTCAAATACGCATTAAACGCCATTTTTTCCGTTATAATTTCCACCGCACTTTTGCCGTTTTGCGCAGGAAAAAGCTGCTCCGCCAGCGTTTTAACCTGCGCGATATAGTTTTCATTATGAGTCGGATACCCCATCGGGATAATAATACGTACATCTTCACCCAATTGTTGTTTGATCTGTTGTAAGGCTTCCTGATGACGGTTGGAATGATCGCCCGAATTGCCCAATAAAATCGTCAGCTTTTGACGTTCGGTGCGGGGAAACGGTTGAAAAGTGCGGTCCATTTTGGTCGGGAAATAAACCAATATCCGTTCCGCCGTGGGATTTAATCGGGCAAATACATTGAGATCGCCTTGTGTACCGGCGACCCGTTTAAGTTTTTTATGTGCCAAGCGGCGTAACGGATAAGCCAGTTTAAAAATCAAACGCGTACTATCTTCATACAAATCTGCTCCCCAAATCTGCCAAGTAATGCGTTGTGCGGGCAACAGATTAAATAAAATTGCCAACCAAAGCGGAAAATTAAATTGTCCGTGTAAATAAAAATGAATATCGGCATCCTGCTTGGCAAGCTTAACCAAATGAAAAGCAATAGCGCTTTTGGAAGAAAATTGTTCAATAACAAGTTGAGGATATTTTTCTTGCCACCCGCTTCCCACCACCAAAATTTTTGCCATGGCTTGTATCGGCACAAGTTCGTGCAGCCGTTCGGCAAAAAATTGCAACATTGTATTATTGTGATGAGGAATATCCGATCCTAAAACATGATAAATTTTCTTCATTTTGTTTCTCTTTGATAAAAGAAAAATAGCGTCATACAAAGCGTAAAATGCAAAACGTAAGTGAACATATACGCTTGCACCGCCCCCATTGCGCCTGCTGTCGGGATCAAATACATCGCGAACGCCAACAAGAGAATACATTGGCTTAACTCGGCTAAAATATAAAGTCTTAATGCCGATTTAGCCACCATTAAATAACCGAAAACGTAACAACCGACCTTAAAAATATCGCCGATTAACTGCCACAAAAACAGTTCTTTCATCGGCAGAAATTGCGCCGAAAACAGCCATTGAATAATCAGGGAACGAGTCGTATAAATGCCGACCGCGAGCATTACGATGATCGGGAATGCAAATTTGAGAACGGTAAAGACTTCATGTCTGATCGCCGTTTTATCCGTCAATTTGGCAAACGTAGGCAATAAATAAACGGAAAATGCACCCGTGATAAATTGCAAATACGCATCGGAAATTTTACTCACGCCTTGCCACAACCCGACCGCTTCAATGCCGTGCGTCATTTCCAGTCGGTTACGCAATAAAATATACGCCAAGGGAACGGTAACAACGGTCGTGAATGTCATGATACCGAACTTACCGAAATGTCGCGCATAGTCGGTTCGCCAGTGTGATTTGTCAAAACACTTCAAATTTTGACCGCACTTTTGACATAAAAAATAATATGCGGGCAGTGTCATTGCCGTCGGAATTAGCGCCAGCCCGATTAAAACGCCTTGATATTGATAACAATACATAGCGGAAAGGAATAAAACCAAACCGAATAAAATACCGAATATCGTTGCAAGAGAAGTATATTTTGCCTCCCGCCGCCCTTTTAACACGGCTAAGAAATAATTACCGAGCGCAATGCCGCATTGTAAAACGGAAAGCATACGAATGACCGACTGATAACTGTCGTCACCGAAGATAAAAACGGCAATGGATTCGGCAAAAAACTGTCCGATGAGGGCTAAACACAAAGAGAAAAACGTGACGATGATAAAAGACGTGCTTAAAATTTGCGCGAGTTTTTGCGGTTGGTTTTCATACTCCGCCACATATTTGGTTACGCCGTTGAAAATACCCGCGCCGGCAAAGACACCGAGTACCGTCAACAGCGTCATATAATTCGCCGCCCGCCCGACGCCTTTGGCGCCGTAATAGAAGGCGATTACTTTTATCACCAACAACGCGGCTAAAATTTTTACCAATGTGGCGGTTGCCGTCCAAATAACCGTATTGCCCCAAGTTCGCTTTATCATAAATTATTTCATGATTGTTTCCACAAACCGCGCGTATCCACAATCCAAGGTTGAAGAATATTGGCGGCAGGATAATTTCTGAACTCCCGATGATCCGCCAACAATACTAAAATGTCCGCCTGTTGCAATGCCTGCTGAAAGGAAACCAGCTCCGCCTTGCCGTGCAATTCCGGCGGCAAGCATTGAATATTCGGTTCCACCGCCAACAGTTTGCCTGCATGCCAGTCGGCTAATTGCGCAGTAATAAATAATGCCGGACTTTCCCGCAGATCACCGATATCCGCTTTGAATGCCAGTCCCAAACAGGCAATCGTGACTTCATTCGCTTTCATATTTTTTACCGCCACGCAATCCGCCAACGCCGCTTTTACTTTTTCAATCACCCATTGCGGTTTGTTGTCATTGATTTGACGTGCCGTGCGGATCAAAGAGGATAATTGCGGCGCCTGTGTGATAATAAACCACGGATCCACTGCGATACAATGACCGCCGACACCGGCACCGGGTTGTAAAATATTGACGCGCGGATGATAATTTGCCAACCGAATCAGTTCCCACACGTTAATTCCGAATTGATCGCACAGCATGGAAAGCTCATTGGCAAAGGCGATATTGACATCGCGAAAGCTGTTTTCCGTTAATTTACACATTTCCGCCGTGCTGGCGTCGGTTTTGATACATTCGCCTTTTACAAAAACACGGTATAAATCTACCGCACTTTCCGTACATTGCGCACTCAGTCCGCCGATAATCCGATCACAATGCACCAATTCATGCATAATTTTACCCGGCAATACCCGTTCGGGGCAGTATGCCATTTGTATATCCGCGTGTGATGACTCCATTAGCGGAAAGCGTAAGTCAGGGCGAAGTTCCGCCAACAGCCGCGCCATTTGTTCCGTGGTTCCCACCGGCGATGTGGACTCCAATATAAGCAAATTTCCTTTTGCCAATACCGGCGCAATGGAACGGATTGCCGCTTCAATACAGCTTAAATCGGGTTCGTTATTATTTTTAAGCGGCGTAGGAACGGCGATAATAAATACATCCGCCGGTTCCACTTGCAACGCCGCGGATAACCGCTTATTTTGAACCGCACATTGTAGCGCCATATCCAAATCGGGTTCCTGAATATGCGCCTTGCCTAAATTAATGTCGTTAACAATACGCTCATTAATATCTACACCCAACACCCGTTTACCGCAGTTGGCAAAGACGACCGCCGTCGGCAACCCGATATAACCCAAACCGATGACGGCTATTGTATTAAAGCTCATTGTTCTAATTGATAAAATTGTTTGATGGAATGAATAATGCGTTCGCTGGCTTTGCCGTCGCCGTAAGGATTATGCGCTTGCGCCATCGCTTGATATTGCTGCGGATCAGTCAATAGGGTTTCCACCTGATTGACGATATTTTCCACTTCCGTTCCCACCAATTTCACCGTGCCGGCTTCCACCGCTTCCGGGCGCTCGGTGATTTCGCGCATCACCAACACCGGTTTGCCTAAAACCGTGGCTTCTTCCTGAATGCCGCCGGAGTCGGTCAAAATTAAATAGGCTTGATCCATCAAATAAACAAAGGGCAAATAATCCTGCGGTTCAAGTAAAAATACATTGGATTTTTTACTTAACAGCGGTTCCACAATAGTTCTGACGTTCGGATTTAAATGTAACGGAAAGACGATTTGCACCTCTGGATGACGGTGGGCAATTTCCGCTAATGCGGAGGCAATATGTTGCAGCCCCTCACCGAAATTTTCACGGCGATGGGCGGTGACTAAAATCAATTTTTTATCGGGATCTAAAAAAGCATATCTTGCCGACAGTTGCTGCAAAAGTGCGGTCTGTTTTTGTAACGTTTTTTTGCCCCATAACAGCGCATCAATCACCGTGTTACCCGTCACCACAATTTTATCCGCCGGTTTATTTTCCGCCAATAAATTCTGTTTCGCCGCTTCCGTCGGCGCAAAATGGAAATCCGCCATCACATCGGTTAAACAACGGTTTCCTTCTTCCGGCCAAGGAGCGGACAGGTTTTGAGTACGCAATCCCGCCTCGATATGTCCGAGCGGAATCTGTTGATAATAACAGGCGAGGCTGGTCGCAAAAGAAGTGGTAGTATCGCCGTGAACCAATACCAAATCAGGTTGAAATTGAAGAAATATGTGACGTAATTCTTCCAAAATTCGCACGGTTATATCCGTGAGATCTTGGCTGTGTTGCATAATATTGAGATCAAAATCAGGCGTTAATTCAAATAAATTAAGCACCTGATCAAGCATTTGACGATGTTGCGCAGTGACACAGACTTTCGCCTCGAACTGTTCTTCGTTCGCTAAAGCCCGTGCCAACGGCGCCATTTTTATGGCTTCGGGACGGGTGCCGAAAACCGTCAAAACTCTTAATTTATTCATTTTGAACCACTTCCCTTTTTCTCGTTTTACGCAAATTTAATACCAACACCAAAGCACAGCCGAATAAGAAACCGAAAATCCCACCGATACTCGCCCACAAAATACGATTCGGTTGGGTTTGAGGCAATAATGTCGGCGCTTTCAAATAACGGAATGCCTGCAATTTATTATCAAACTTCGGAGTTACCGCACTCATCATTTTAAATTTTGCCTGCCAGCCTTCGCTATTAGTGATATGCCCGTTTTGGACGACGGGTAAATTCATTTGACCAGATACATTCACCTGATCCGATAAGGTACGCCAACGCACCATAAAATCACTGTAAAGCACATTTCTAGCGGATAAGTTCGCATAATTGATATACATTAACAGTAACTCAACTGATCTTTTCGGGTTATCCAACGTCAATAAAACGCGGGTAGGCTGATTTTTACTTTCATTGCCTTCAATAAACACCGTGTTTTCGACCAATTCGTTTAGTAACGCTTGATCCTTAGCCGTATCGCCCGTTACTTGTTGTTTATAGTAATCATTGTTTTCCCAAAACAACACAACGGTATCATAAGAAGAAATTTGGCGTTTTAGCTCCTGATAGGTTTGCTGTAAAATCGCCTCTGTTGCTTCCCCTTCATTTGCATTGCTGCCGCTCAACAATTTATACATGGAAGAATAAGGATAATAATTCCCCAATTCCGCCGTAATCGGTTGATAAATGTGGGCTTCGGAAGTCCATTTTTGTTTCATTAAATAACTGGCGCCGAAACCTATTCCGCCGAACAGGGCGACACATAAAAAAACTAACCAAGAGCCTTTAAATAACACTTTGAAAAAATCCAATAAATCCAAACTTTCCGTTTGTTGTTTCGTTAAGATCTGATTTTCAGACATGTATAATCCTTACATTTTTAACATTATTATTTTTGCTTAGCCGCCGCACGCAAAGCGCGACGTTTATTGCGACGTACCCAACGGGTGATACGCCACGCACGTGTAATGGAATAAGAATACAGAAAAAACAACCCAATGAATAAAATAAACATCACCCATTCATTGATATAGTAAATTTCCCCTAAAATACCGAATCCGGCGCAACAGGCGGCAACAAAAGTGATTAATAAGAAGGCTTGGCGGTGGGTTAAACCAGCGCGTACCATCAAATGATGAATATGCAAACGATCGGGACGGAAAGGGCTTTTCCCTTTGCGTAAACGGCGGTAAATAATCGCCACCATATCAATTAACGGAATAGCGATAATCCACAACGCCGTCACCGGATTCATCGGATGCCCCTTGCCCTGCGTGCTGAGCAATAGGATCCAAATCATCGTGAAACCGATCAGCGTACTGCCGCTGTCGCCCATAAAAACCTTATATTTTTTACCGAACGGAATACATAAATTAAACATGGCATAGGGCAAAATCGCGATGATTAAACCGAAACACCAGAATGCCAAGTCCATTTGATTATCTTTAATCAACAAAATGCCGATTGCGGCAAAAGCGACACTGGACAAACCACCGAGCAAACCGTCAATGCCGTCGATCATATTAAAGGCGTTGATCACCGCAATGGTTGCAAACACTGTAATAATCGTACCAATCGCTCCCAACGTAACTTGGAACGGCCCGATAATTTGTCCCAAATGTTCAAGAGAAAGACGACCGTAATAAATCATTAGCACCGCCAATGTTGCCTGAATGCCGGCGCGTAAAAACGGGCTGATATCGAAACGATCGTCTAAAATACCGATAAACAATAAAACGAAAACACTGAATAGGTATAATTGCGGCAATTGGGTTTTATCCCATTGCAATAAATAGAAACACAGATTTCCCATAAACAGAGAAATCCCGCCGATGAGCGGAATAGCGCCTTGATGACGTTTGCGATAGTTCGGTTTATCCACCAAACCGATGCCGATAGCAATGGGTCTGGCGATTAATAATGTGATAAATGATGCCAAAAACGTAAAGACTAAATCCAACCACATAAATCAATTTATACCTTATTCTAGAGTAGCTTTATTGCTTGAATAAATTTTTGCAAAGCATATCACTAAACAAAAATCTGTACATAATATTTTTACAAAAATTACAAAAATTTATCTTGTTTTACAGTACAATAAACGGCATTTCAGTCAACATAAAGGAAATGAAAAACAATGACAAATTCGACCGCACTTTTTGATCGCGCCCAACGGGTCATTCCGGGTGGCGTCAACTCTCCTGTTCGCGCTTTCAAAGGCGTCGGCGGCACGCCCGTCTTTATCCAAAAAGCTCAAGGCGCTTATATCTTCGACACTGACGGCAAACAATATATTGATTATGTCGGTTCTTGGGGACCGATGATTTTAGGCCATAATCACCCCGCCATTCTCAACGCCGTATTAAAAACCGCCGAAAACGGGCTCAGCTTCGGTGCGCCGACGCCGCTCGAAATCGATCTTGCCGAACTGGTCTGCCAACTGATTCCTTCCATCGAAATGGTCAGAATGGTCAGCTCCGGCACCGAAGCCACTATGTCCGCCATCCGTTTGGCGCGCGGTTATACCAAACGCGACAAAATCATCAAATTCGAAGGTTGTTATCACGGTCACGCCGACAGCTTATTAGTGAAAGCAGGTTCGGGGGCGCTAACACTTGGACAACCGAATTCGCCGGGTGTTCCCGCCGATTTCGCCAAGCATACCTTGACTTGCACTTACAATGATTTGGATTCCGTACAGCAAGCCTTTGCACAATATCCCGACCAAATCGCCTGTATCATCGTCGAACCGGTGGCGGGCAATATGAACTGCATTCCGCCGAAAGCGGGTTTTCTGCAAGGATTACGCGCGCTTTGCGATCAATACGGCGCTGTATTTATTATTGACGAAGTGATGACCGGTTTCCGTGTCGCTTTAGGCGGTGCGCAAGCTTATTATGGTGTAACGCCCGATTTAACCTGCTTAGGTAAAATCATCGGTGGCGGAATGCCGGTGGGCGCATTCGGCGGTAAAAAAGAAATTATGCAACATATTGCACCGACCGGACCGGTTTATCAGGCGGGCACATTATCAGGCAACCCGATTGCCATGGCGGCAGGTTTGGCTTGTTTGACGGAACTGAAAAAAGACGGTAATCAACAACGCCTTAATCAACTGACGGAAAAGCTGTCGCAAGGCTTAAAAGCACTGGCGGACAAACACGGTATTCCGTTTAGCGTTAATTATGTCGGCGCAATGTTCGGTTTGTTCTTCACCGACAAAACGGAAGTCAGCAGCTATCAGGATGTTATGGCGTGTGATACGGAAAAATTCAAACTGTTCTTCCACAAAATGTTGGAACAAGGCGTTTATCTCGCCCCCTCCGCCTTTGAAGCCGGTTTTATGTCACTGGCGCACAGCCATGAAGATATCGACCGCACCTTAGCGGCGGCGGATAAGGTGTTCGCACAATTAACGTGATTGAAACCATTTGTTAATTTTTCTCTCAACTTAACAACATTTGATTACCTTTCGTAATAAAGCCTCGCTCCCTTTCACGGGAGCGGGAGCGAAACCGACCGCCGTTTCAAATAGCCTTAAAAAAATTCAATCTCCGCTTTGCCCGATGAATTGAAGTATAGCCATCAAATGATTAAAAAAACGCCTCAGAATCCGACCGCACTTTATATATTAAAAGTCCCGTTATAACTAATAATCATTTTTCATATTCCTTAAAATTATAAAAAATTTATTTTTTTCGGTTTTTAAACGACTTTTTTCTAAAAATGTGATCTGTGCACTGTTTTCACAAGCCGGATTGCGCTAGATTAGTGATGAGAATCATTAACGCCTAAATCAAACGGAGGAGCAATATGGATATTGGCAATCGTTTAACCGATTTAAAAGTTCGTGGTTTAATTGATGATAACACGGTAACCATCGTGTTACAGATCAAACAGCGCCTAGCAAATTATTGGCAGGCGGACGCTACCACACCGCAAGTAACAATGATGTTATTCCATTATGCCTGTGCTTTAGGAAGAGTCCAACGCGACTGCACGGTTGCACCGTTATATCAGGAATTTTTGGATGAGATCAAAAGCTAGGACAATTTCCACTGTATTTCCATGATTAATTCCGATTTAATGAAGCTAATTCCGTTCGTTATTCCGCAGGATGAGCAAACTTATTTTTTAGCAAATATCTGTTCTCTACTAATAGAGCAGCCTTGGGTATCAGATAATGTCCGACTCTCTTTTCGCTTAATTGCTTGAGAGTGGATTTGTTATTACTTTCCGTTATTTATTCATAATCTGACGAATTGTTATAACATTATAATATATAAATTGACGCAATTAGGGCGGACACTAGTTCCGCCCTATGTTTTTAAGCGTTATACGGTCGATTAAAATTTAAAGCTCAAATTTGCCGTAAATTTACGTCCTTCACCATAATAACAGTAGGTATCGCACCCGCTGATATAACGACGGTTGCCGATATTTTCCGCATTTAACTGTAACGCCCAATTCGAATTGATTTCATAGCGTGCCATTAAATCCACTAAGGTTGCAGAAGGTACGCGTGCAGAAGAATACAACGAATAGTTTTTCGCCGTTACGCTGTTACCTAAATAACGAACGCCCGCCCCAACCGTCAAGCCGTTTAATAAACCTTGATCAAAGCTGTAAGCGCTTCTTGTCGCAACGGTTTGTTTCGGAATCAACGGATTACGCACTTCTCCGTCCGTTGCCTGAGTCACGGATTTCAAATAAGTATAAGCCAGAGTTGCCGACCAGTTTTTAGTCAACATTGCGTCCAATTGCAATTCAACGCCTTCACGTCTGACAATATCCGGATTACTGATAGTCGCGCCGTTATCTTTGGATAACAATGCGCCTTTATCTTTCGCTTTAAATGCGGCAAGGGAAATTGTTGCATCCAACCAAGTCGGCAGATATTTCACGCCCACTTCGTATTGTTTGGTGATATTCGGATCATAAAGCACGTCATTACCGCTTAAGCCTACCGGTAAACGGAACGCTTCGCTGTAACTGAAATACGGATTAATTCCGAACGGCGCTTCATACATAAATGACGCGGAATAAGAAGTGTGATTTTTCTTCACGCTTTGCGCACGGGTATATTCGTCATTTTGCGCGCGATCATGACGTACGCCGAAACCGACGACAAATTTTTCTACCAAACGGGCATTATTTTGTATATAAAAGCCCAATTGACGCGCTTTAATATTGGTACGCGGCGCGGAGCTGACATCTTGCGCCTGATGATAACCGCTTGTCGGTTCAAGAATATTCACTGCTGAAGTCGTACCGAATAACGTGTAAAGCGCATCGACTTTTTGATGACGATAATCGGCTCCCACCACGACCGTATTATCCAACCAATCGTTTTTATAATTCCAGCTTAAACGGTTATCTACGGAATGGGTTTTCGCCGTCCCGTCATTGAACACGACACCGCGATTTACCGTATAATTCGCTGCGCTTGGCGCCAATGCCGCCCAATTGGCGTCATAAGCGTGCGGATAGGCATAAGAACCCCGATGATAATTATCTACATCGGTATAACGATAACTGCTGTTAAATGCCAAACCGTTGCCGAAATCATGGCTGAATTCATAGCCCAAATTATATTGACGATTGGTTTCGGTATCATTTTGCGGATCGCCTAAGTTAGTAGAACGAGCCAAATAGCGACCGTTCGGGAAAGATTTCAACGTTCCTTCCTGCGGTAAGAAATTCGAGCTCGGTACACCGCTGTCACGCTGATAAGCGGTTAAAATGCTTAAACGGGTGCGTTCGCTGATGTCCCATTCCAAAGAAGGCGCAATATATAAAGTGCGGTTGTAAGTGCCGTAAGTCACACCGTCTTTTGCATTATAACTGCTCACCATGCGATAACGCAGATTCTCATTGGAACCGAACGCACCGGTATAATCCGCACCAAAACCGTATTGGTTGCCGCTCCCCATCGTCACTTTAAATTCGCCTTTGCCGATTTGATCTTTATGCGCACGTTTGCTGACATAGTTAATCAAACCGCCGGAATTCGCCGCGCCGAAAGTCATCGCGTCCGCACCTTTGGTTACTTCAACGGCTTCCAAGCCGAAAGTTTCCACATAAGGCGTAAAGAAACCGTAACTGAATGTCGGCAGACCGTCTACGGCTTGCGTCACTTCCGTGCCGCGTACACGGAACCAGTTTGTATTGGTATCCGTGCCGAACACCTGATTCGTGAAACCTGCCTGATAACGTCCCAGTTCGTCCGCTTTGGTCACATTTTGCCGATCCAAGGTTTCACGGTTGATTGCCACTGCCGATTTCGCCTGATGAAAAGGCACTTCGCCCATTTTGTACATCGATCCCGAAGTAACCACATCAATGGTATCCAGTTGTTCCGTCGCGGAGTCTTGCGCCGATGCGTTTAAAGCAAGCAACACTGCGCTTGCCGCTAAACTATAAACAAAAGATTTTTTCATTTAAACGTTCCTAATTGAGTTGATATTAATAGCAAAATCATATGGTTATTTATTACCATCGAAAAGCTAGCGTTTCAGTTTTTCCACCGCATCACGACTTGCCGTTTCCCGTTCTTCGCCGAATAATTCGCGCAATTCGCCTTGACGAATCAACAACAAACGATCCGCCAAACGGAAATAGCCGTCATCATGACTGATGGCAAAAATAGTATGTCCGCGCGCCTTTAACAGCGGCAGCAATGTTTGATAAAAGGTGCGACGAAACGAAGGATCCTGATCCGCCGCCCATTCGTCTAAAATCAATAACGGTCGTTTTTCCAACAACGACACCAACAACGCCAGACGTTTACGCTGTCCTTGCGATAAATTGGTGGTGGATAAACGATGATTTTCCACGCTGACCTTTTGCTCTAACTGCAAAGCCGTCAGCCATTCGTCAATATCCTGTTCCTCGGCAAATCCCGCTTGCCCCAGTAATTGGGTAAACAAATGAAAATCACTGAAAATTGCCGTAATCTGTGCCTGATAAGCACGCTGATTACGCAGATCGATTTCAATATCGTCCACCCAAATGCGTCCGCCCGTCGGTTGAAACAGTCCTGCCAACAACATTGAAAAAGTGGATTTGCCGCTACCGTTTTTACCGATTAAAAACGTCATTTCACCGCGCTTTAACGTCAGATTAATCGGTTTTAAAGAAAAATCGACCGCACTTTTACGGGTATTCGGATAAGTGTAAGTCACATTTTCAAAACGAATTTGCTGCCAATCGCTCGGCAGCGGATTATCAATTTTGAACTCCGCCTTATAGGGCGCCAAAGTCAGTGCAGATAATTTATCCAAAGCGACTTTTGCGCTTAGCACCATCGGCAATGCTCCTACGGCACTAATCAACGGCGTGCGTAAAAAGAGAATAGTGAGAGCCATGGTGGTTGCCGTCTGCAAATCCGCCCAGCCTTTTGCCAAGGCAAGATAAAACACGATTCCCACAGCGCCCAACACCATCACGTTCGTCCAATTGTTGGCGAAAGAATGGAAACTGTCAGCCCGCACGGAGCTGTGATATTGGCTGTAAGCGCTTTGCTCCAACTCCCGTTCATAATAAAATTGCGCCCGGTCGCGGTTTAACGTCAGTTCGCGATGACCGTCAATCGCCGACTGATAATCCGCATAAAGCCTGTCTTCCGTATCGCGGATCATGTGTAAATAGGCATAAACCCGTTTCACCGCCAAATTACCGATAAAAACAGTGAACGCCAGCCAAAGTGCGGTCACAAAAAACAATGTTTTTGACAAATAATATAAATAGCCGCTTGCGCAAATCACCAACACCGCGCCTTGCACCAACTCGGGCAGACGCACGAACGCCATGGCAACATTGCGAATATCTCCGGACAACGCGGCTAATAATTTGGCTTTGCCGAGCTGATTTAACCGTTCCGTTTGCGTATCTAAAATCTGCTTCACCAACTGTTTACGCATGATGTAAACAAACTTATGCCCCAATGTCGTCAGGCTCATTTGCGCCACAACGGACATCAATAAAAACAACGTCAGCAAGCCGATAAATGTCCATAGTAAAAAACCGCTGTATTCATCCGCTTGCAATAATTGATTGTTAATAAAAGCTAAAACCGCCACACCCAACGCGCTGAACAGCAAGGTCAGCATAAATACGCCGGCTAAATGCCAACGGTAACGGCGCAAGGTTGCTATAAAAATATCCATTACACTTTCCGCATCATGAGTAAGAAATAACCGCCGCCCAGTAAAGTCGCCACCAAACCCGCCGGAATTTCATAAGGAAATAAAATCTGTCTGCCTAACCAATCGGCAAGAGTCATCACTAAAGCACCGAGTAACGCCGCCCCCAACAATTGCGCTTTCGGTTTATGCCAGCCGAAGAAATGCGCCAAATGCGGCGCCAACAATCCGACAAAACTTAAAGGACCGACCAATAAAGTGGATAATGCCGTCAACAACGCACAAAACGTGATTAAAATCCACCGCACTTTTGTGATATTTAAGCCCAACGCCTGCGCCATCGGTGTTTGCAGCGCCAATAACGCCAACCAACGGTTCAGCGGCAGGGAACAAACGAATAACACCAAGGCTACGCTTAGAAAAGCCCATGCCATTGTCGGTGTGGCGTGATATGTAGAGCCGGATGTCCAAGCCAAGAGTTGTTGCCATTTATAATCGCCGCTCGCCAACACGATACGCTGCAAGGCATCGAATAAGGCGGCGATGCTAATTCCCGTCAGCAATACTTTTTCGGGTAATAATTGACTCCGACCGTTAAGCAGCATAATAAACAACAACACGCATAATGCGCCCAACACACCTGCCGTCCAGAAGTGAAATTGACTCGGCGCGGCAATGAAAAAAATCACCGCCAAAATACCGAATGCCGTTCCCGAGGTGATTCCCAACAATTCGGGGCTTGCCATCGGATTATGGCTTAGCCGTTGCAACAAGGTTCCCGCCAGCACTAACATAATGCCTGCCGCCACAGCGATAAACAAACGCGGATAACGCAATTCGATCAAGTCGCTGTCGAACGCCCAACCGTTATTGCCTTTTCCTAATAATAAAGACAACATCACGGCAACGATCAACGCGCTACATAACAAGGGCAACGCCGCTTTAACCGGTTGTCTGCCCAATGCTAAGGTTTCGTCCTGTGACACTAAACGCCCTTGGTTATTGATATTAAACATCAACCATAGTAGCAACGGCGTTCCCAATAAAGCGGTGACCGCACCGGTCGGCAGTTGTACTTGATAATAATGATCCGCTAATTGCAAAACCAAATCCGTTATCAACAGCAACATTGCGGAAACATAGGCGGATAGCAGTAAACGTTTACGCAAATTCACAGTGGCAAATTGACGCACGATACTGGCTGCCGCCAAGCCGACAAAACCGAGCATACCGACCCGACTGACTACCGCCGCAGTCAGAAAAGCGGCGGTCAACAAACCGATAAACCGAATCAGATTGACCGGCACGCCAAGACTCTTAGCGTTGCTGTCATTTAAGGCGAGAATCTGCAGCGGGCGCAACAACACGCCGATAAAAACAACGCTTAACCCCAACTGCCATAATAATTGCAAACTGTCATACCAGCTCTCTTGTATCAGCGAACCGGCTCCCCACAGCAATAAACCGCGACTTTCTTCCGGATAAAACAGCATTAATACGGCGGAAAAAGAACCCAAATAAAGATTCACCACCAATCCGGCTAGAATCATCAGCAACGGCGATAAGGTATTACGCCAAGCCAGTGCGAAAACCAAGCCCAATGCAATAAGCGCACCGCATAATGCGATAACGGTGGAACCGAATCCCAATAACTGCGGCGCAAACACCGCCACGCAGAACAATGCGAATTGGGCGCCGCTGCTGACGGCTAGGGTATTATCCGACGCCAATGGATTACCGATCACCTGTTGTAGCAAACAGCTTGCCAAACCTAGAGAAGCGCCCGCTAATAGCGCCATTAAAATTCGCGGTAAGGTATAGTTGAAATATAATAAATCGGCAACGGGTAAATCGTTTGTTAACTGAACGCTGCTCAACCACAATGTTAATAACAGTGCAGTGAACAATAATCCGAGAGAGAACCGTTTTACCATGCTTCCCCTCCGTGTTGCAGTGCGTATTCCAAGCGTTCGGCAAAAATCAATGCGGAAGGTAACGCGCCGAATGTCCAAGTGGCGGGCAATATCAGCGGATCTTCGGACAACGGCAAATGTTGCCACAATGAATTGAATTTCAAGGCGTTTTCAATATTCGCCGGATGCGGTTTTACGACAATCAAACGGGTATTTTCAGGTAAATCCGCCAAGGCGGTAATCGATAGATTTTCGGATCCCCACACACTGCCCGAGCCTTGCCATGCGTTACGTAATCCCAGTTTTTCCAACACCATACCGAACAAACTGCGACTGCTGTAAAAACGCAAATGACGGGTATCAATAAACTGCACAATCGCAAACGGGCGGGATGAATACGGCGTTACCCGCCGTTTAATTTGCTCAAATTGTCGTAAAGTGCGGTCGATTAATTGCTCGGATTCCGCTTCCTTGTTAACCAAACGACCAATAGAACGAGTGGCGTTTTCCATATTCCGCCAAGGATCGCCCGGTTGATAAAAATTCACAATCGAAACAGGGGCGCTTTCCGCCAAATCCGCACTGAGAGAGGCAAACAAATCGCTGTTGATAAAACGATCCGCTTTTAGCCGTGCTACGCTTTCTTTATTCGGTTGTAAACGCAAACCGAGATCAATGGTTTCTGCCGGCAATGCGGGGGTTCCGACCCAAATGCGATACGCCGGTTTATCGCCTACGGCAACGGGCGGGTGATTTAACGCAATCAAGGTTTCCGCCACCGTCCAATCAAGGGTCGCAACTTTGATGCCCGCTTGACAAACGGGCGTGCATAAAATCAATAGGAAGCAAAAAAACGAACGCATCAGTAAAACACCACAGGGACATCCGTTGTCGGATGGGAAATCACGTTGAGATGCAAACCGTAAATGCGTTGCAAGGTTTCACTGTTCATCAATTGCTGCGGTGTGCCTTGTTCCAGTAATTTTCCGCTGTGTAACGCTACCAGTTCGTCACAAAATGCCGCCGCCAAATTCACATCGTGAATAACGATAACGACACCTAAATTCAGCTCCCTACTTAAGCGCCGAATCAATCGCATCACATCAACTTGATGGGCAATATCCAACGCCGCCAGCGGTTCGTCTAACAATAAAAAATTACTTTGCTGCGCCAACAACATTGCCAACCAGACTCTCTGCCGTTCGCCACCGGATAACACATCCACCAGCCGCTCGGCGAAAGGTTCGGTATGGGTTAAAACTAACGCATTTTCCACCGCACTTTGATCCTTTTCTTTGTTACTTTTTAATAACCCGTTCCAAGCGTAACGTCCCATTTGAATCAGTTCGCGTGCGGTCAACTGCGTGGCGGTGGGCAAATGTTGCGGCAGATAGGCTACTTCACGGGCAAATTCACGACTGCCCCATTCCTGAATTGCCTTGCCGTTTACTAAAATTTCACCCGAACTGAGTTTGTTTTGCCGCGCCATTAATTTGATCAAAGTGGATTTGCCCGAACCGTTATGTCCGATTAAACCGTAAACTTTACCTCGTTCAAAGGCCAACGAAATGGGAGCAAGCAATGTGCGGTTGGGAATGGAAAAAGAAACCTGATTGAGCTGAAACACAAATCACCTGAAACAATGGCAGTAAAATGCGCGAATTTTATATGAAAACTATTTTCATTTCAATTGTGATTTAATTTCTCATTTTTATTTATAAAACGCTTTCAAAAGCGACCGCACTTTCACTGAGCAAATTGGATTTTTCAACCACTGTGCTATCAGGTTGAAGGAAAATCATCCGATATTGGAACTACATTTCCAATTTCTCCACCCCATAAATCTCTTTCCGTTGTTTATCAATGTTGACCGAAATGCCAAACGCCTTTGCAAGATTTTCTGTATTTAACACCGCTTGTGTTTCGCCGCCGGCGAGGATTTTGCCTTTATCCAATAAAATAATTTCATCACAAAATCGGTAAGCTAAATCCAAGTGATGAATTGCTATCACACAAGTTTTCTGTGGTGTGAGGGCTTTAAGCTGTTCCATCATATCAACTTGATAATAAGGATCTAACGATGCAATCGGTTCATCGGCAAGTAATAAGGGGGCTTGTTTGATACAACAGCGAGCCAGTTGCACGCGAGCTTTTTCACCGCCTGAAAGCTGTTGGAACGGCTTTTCAAGTAGATGGGAAATAGAAAATTGTTCGGAAACCGACCGCACTTTTTCTGTTTCATCTTTTGTGGGTATTGTTAAACCGAGCGCAATCACATCATAGACCGATAAATCCCAATGAATTTGGGTATTTTGAGCGAAGTACGCCAGCCATTCGCTTTTCTGCTTGGCGGTCATGTCGGACAATTTGCAATTTCCGAGCCAAATCTCACCGCTTGTAAGTGGTAAGATACCCGCAATACTTTTCAACAAGGTAGATTTCCCTGCCCCGTTTGCCCCCATAATGCCGATAAGTTTGCCTTGTGGGATATGGCAACTGATGTTAGATAAACCAAATGCAAGGCTGACATTTTCCAGTTTAATCATTTGCCATTCTCCGTTGCTGTGTTAATAAAATCCAAATCAAAAACGGCGCGCCGATAATTGCGGTAAGCGTTCCCACATAAATATGGGAAAAGAACGGCAAATATAAAATACAGAGATCGGCAATCAGTAAAATTAATGCCCC
>JBHBXR010000112.1:0-17050 GCA_041795785.1 Mesocricetibacter sp. | reverse complement strand
GCGTACGTTTGGCGGCAGGCTGTGTTCGTCCACTTCAAAGCCGTGATTTTGGCTGGTAATAAACACTTTTTGCGAATCCAAGTCCTGCACCGGATGGTTACCGCCGTGATGCCCGAACGGCATTTTCTTCGTTTTGCCGCCACTTGCCAAACCTAACAGTTGATGCCCAAGGCAGATGCCGAAAATCGGTTTTTTGCTTGCCAACAGGGTTTGAATGGCTTGAATTGCATAATCGCAAGGTTCGGGATCGCCCGGTCCGTTGGAGAGAAAAATGCCGTCCGGATTGAATGCCAGTACCTCTTCCGCCGGTGTTTTTGCCGGCACTACATGAATATTACAGCCGCGTTCGGCGAGCATTCGCAGAATATTACGTTTCACCCCGAAATCATAGGCAACGATATTAAATTCGGGCTTTTCCGCTTCCACATAACCTTTGCCGAGCTGCCATTCGCCCTGCGTCCATTGATAGGTTTGTTTGCAGCTGACTTCCTGCGCCAGATCTTTCCCTGCCATGGAGCCGAAACTTAACGCCAGCTCAAGGGCTTTTTGCTCGTCGATTTCACCGCTCATAATGCAACCCGCCTGCGCGCCTTTATCGCGTAAAATGCGGGTTAAACGGCGGGTGTCGATGTCCGCAATGGCGACCACGTTGTTATCTTTCAAATAGTCACTTAAACTTTGATTGGCGCGGAAGTTGCTGTGCAGCAACGGTAAATCGCGGATAATCAAACCGGCGGCATACACGCCGTCGCTCTCCCAATCTTCGCTATTGGTGCCGGTATTGCCGATATGCGGATAGGTTAAAGTAACGATTTGTTGAAAATAAGAAGGGTCGGTAAGAATTTCCTGATAGCCGGTCATGGACGTATTGAAAACCACTTCGCCGATGGTATGCCCCGTTGCGCCGATGGATGTGCCGTGAAAAACGCTGCCGTCTGCTAAGACCAGGATTGCAGGTTCAGACATAAAATATCTCCTCTAAGTTGTTGTTCGGTCGAACACTTGCGAATGTTCATTAACCACGGATTTTAGCAAAACACCGTTTTTTTTGACCGCACTTTTATGCTGTTTGTGCGTGCTGCCCGTTTTTTTAAAACCCGTTAGAAAATTCAGCTTAAAAAGCTTGAAACTTGGCGTATTCTAAAGGACTATGCAACGCTATTCAAGTAAATTCGCAAACGATTAAGTGATTATTTATGCTTTTATTTTGCATAAAAAATCATTTTTATGCAAGTTATAAAAAAGCAGGCAATTTGTTTTTGTAGATTTCGGTTAACTCATTTACAATGAAAGCAGTTTTGTCTATTGAGAAAAAATTATGCAAAAAACGAAATTGATAATGACGGCTTTGGTGCTTTCATTGGCATTGAGCGGTTGCTCGACCATTGACGAACAAACCGGCGAGCGTAAAGATCCGTTGGAGGGTTTTAACCGCACTATGTGGGATTTTAACTATAAAGTGGTGGATCCTTATGTGCTTAAACCGGTTGCCAAGGGTTGGAGAGATTATGTGCCGACACCGGTAAGTAAAGGGCTGGTCAATGTCGCGAACAACTTGGACGAGCCGGTCAGCTTTGTCAACCGCTTGTTGGAAGGGGAAGGCAAAAAGGCGATCGTTCACTTTAACCGTTTTTGGATCAACAGCGTATTCGGTTTGGGCGGGTTGATTGACTGGGCAAGTTACAGCGATCCGCTAAAAATCGAAAGTAACCGTACCTTGGGCGATATGCTCGGCAGCTACGGCGTGGAGCCGGGTTTTTATGTGATGTTGCCGGCTTACGGACCGACCACGCCGCGTCAGGCTGTCGGCAGCGCGTTTGATTTGGGCTGGATTATCGGTCCATGGTCATTGGTTAAAACCGTCGTTCAAGCCGTTGACGGACGCGCGAAAGCGATAGATAAAGAAGCCTTGCTGGATCAGGCGCAGGATCCTTACGTCACGTTCCGCGAGGCGTATTATCAAAATCTGGAATATCGCGCCAAAGACGGTAATATAGAAACAAAATCAGAAACTCTTTCACAAGAAGAATTAAACGAAATCGACTAGGACGTAATTATGGAAATGACCGCAACCCAACGCCTTATTTTGGCGAACCAATACAAATTAATGGGCTTATTGGAACCGGCTAACGCCGCTAAATATCAACGCTTGGAAACGATCGTGAAGGGCGGATTTGCTTTGGAATTGAAGGAATTGGATAAAGATTTTTCCGATCTTTCCGAAAGCGAATGTCGTACCGTATTGAATACGTTGGAAATGTATCATGCGTTACAGGTTTCCTATAACAATTTGGTGGATAAAAGCGCCTTGACGCCGCACCGTTTGCAATTTGCCGGATATTGCGCCGTGCGTGAGAAAAAATATCTGAATTATCTGCGTTTTATCACCGGCGTAGAAGGCAAATACCAAGAATTTATGCGCTGCGAACACGGTTGTGATTCACAAACGCCGATGTGGGATAAGTATTTGAAAATGCTGGACGTGTGGCGCACTTGTCCGCACGAATACCATTTGAGTATGGCGGAAATTCAAAAAATCCTGAACGCATAAAAACAACGTAAAAACCGACCGCACTTTGGGTTTCGATCCACCGGGATTTCGGCGCAAAGTGCGGTTAGTTTTTGATGAATTTTGATTTTACGGATAACAGAATGAAAGCCTATCATTACGAATTGGTTAATGTGTTTGCGGAAAGCCATTTCGGCGGTAATCCGCTGGCGGTGTTTACCGAAGCGGACGGGTTGAACGGGGAACAAATGCAACTGATTGCCCGTCAGTTTAATTTGTCGGAAGTGGCGTTTGTGCAGGCGGCGAATGATAAAAGTGCGGTCAGAAAATTACGCATTTTTACTCCGATGTATGAAATGCCCTTCGCCGGACATCCTACCGTCGGATCCGCATTTGTATTGCACAACCTGTTGAATTTAAAAGATCATTATATTCTGCAAACGGAAGCGGGATTGGTGGAATTATTTCATCAAAACGAGACGATTACCTTTTCGTTAAATCAAGGCACGGTGGAAAATGCCCCGTTGAGCAGGGCGGAATGTGCGCAGATCTTAGGTTTGAATGAAGCCGATATTGCCTCCGAACCAAGCTGGACAAACACCGGCGCGGCACAGTTATTAGTACGGTTAAGCAGTGCTGACGCCGTGAAAACTTGTCAAATTCAGACCGCACTTTTTCTGCAAAAAGCCCGGTCGAAAACCGGTTTACCGCAGATTTATCTATGGTCGGAACAAAATAACGTCGCCAACGTCCGTTTATTTTTCGGACAGGACGGGGCGGCAATGGAAGATCCGGGAACGGGATCGGCGGCGGCAAATTTAGGCAGTTGGTGTATTGCTAACGGGCTGACACCGCTCGATTGGCAGATTCGACAAGGTGATGAAATCGGACGACCGAACCGTTTAACCCTGAAAGTGGATGCCGCACAAAAAATTTATGTGGGCGGCAAGGTAATCAAAGTGGGCGAAGGTCAATTCTTCGTGCCGTCAGAATAAGAGAGAAAAGAGATGTTGGATATTGTATTGTATGAACCTGAAATTCCGCAAAATACGGGGAATATCATTCGGTTATGCGCCAATACCGGCTTTCGCCTACACTTAATCGAACCTTTGGGTTTTACTTGGGATGATAAAAAGCTGCGTCGTTCGGGGTTGGATTATCACGAATTTGCCGAGATCAAACGGCATAAAACCTATGCCGCTTTTTTACAAACGGAACAACCTAAACGGCTGTTCGCGCTGACTACAAAAGGCGGGCCGGCACACAGCGAAGTACGCTTTGCATTAGGCGATTACTTGATGTTCGGTCCGGAAAGCCGCGGTATTCCGATGACGATTTTAGACAGCCTGCCGATGTCACAGAAAATTCGCATTCCGATGACTGCCGACAGCCGCAGTATGAATTTGTCCAATTCCGTCGCAGTCGCCGTCTATGAGGCTTGGCGTCAACTCGGCTATCAAAACGCCGTCAATTTAAATTACTAGGCGGGTGATATGGAAACCTTTATTCAGGGCTTTTTAGTATGCGGCGGTTTGATTATCGCCATCGGCGCGCAGAATGCGTTCGTGTTAAAACAAGGTTTATTGCAACGCAATATTCTCGCCGTGATTTTAACCTGTTTCGCCTGTGATTTTATTTTAATTTCTCTCGGCGTGATGGGATTGGGCAGCTTAATCAGTGAGAGTAGGATGGCAACGGTGGCGCTGGCGTTGGTCGGTGCGGTCTTTTTATCGGTGTATGGCGCCAGAGCCTTTCGTTCCGCCTATTTAGGCAATTCGGTTTTGCAGTTGGATAACCGTGATGAGGTTCAGTCTTCCGCATTTAAAGCCGTTTTGGCGACTTTAGCCGTTACGTTGCTAAACCCGCACGTTTATTTAGATTGTTTTGCCATCATCGGCGGCATAGCCGGCACCTTAAGCAGCAGTGAAAAATGGTTGTTCTTATTCGGCGCTTTATGTACGTCCGCATTGTGGTTTTTCAGTTTGGGCTACGGCGCCAAACTGCTGATTCCGTTATTTAAACGCCCGGTCACTTGGCGGATTTTGGATATTGCCATCGGCATCGTGATGTGGCTGATTGCGGGGAGTTTGGTGAAATACGGTATGGCGCTGTTGTAGCAAAGCAGGGGCAGATAAAAACGAAAGCCGTCTGTGATTATTTCAGACGGCTTTCATATTATTAAAACGCGTAAAAATCCGACCGCACTTTTATCGGCTTGCTACGGCAATGCCTCCAAAGACACCGGATAGACGTTATCTTTCGGGTCACTGCCTTCGCTGAGGGAAATCCAACGATCTACATCGGCGTTATAAGTTTGATACAGACGCAGCTTTTTCTGCAAATCGATAATGAATTTTTCCTGCTGTTGACCGCCCATGCTTTTCCAAGTTTCTTCATCGATACCGGTCACTTGGCTTTTATACGGGATCCCGTCCAAATATTCGCCCAACAGCCCAAGTTCGGCGATTTTGGTGGACGTGCCCTGTTTGATTTTATTCGGATCCTGTCCCATCGCTGCGGCAACGGAGCGTAGCTGTTTGAACATATCGTCGGACGAAATCAAACCGCTATTGGCGGCATCGGAGATTTTTTTCACCACATCGCTTAAATCGCTAAGCTGTGCTTTTGTCAGCAACACGCGCACTTCGGCAGTCGGAATATTGGATTTAACGAAATCGCGATCACTGATCCAAGCTTTGAAAACCGGCGGTGCGGATTGTCCGCTGCTACGTCCCAAATAAGCCAAGCGCATGGCTTTACCGAGTAATGCGGCATCTTCTTCGATCTCTTTTTCTTTCGCCTGTGGTTCCGCCGGTTTAGGTTCTTCTTTTACGGTTAACGCACTGCCGGCGGCGATTTCGCCTTTATAAGCCAGTTTTACCTGTGAGGTTAGCGCATCCGCCAGCGTACTGACTTTGGCACCGAATTCGTTCACATCGCCGGCATTGACCGGATAATAGAGCGGTTTGTTCAGGTAATTGTTGAATGCCAACTCATTATATTGGCTCGCCGCCAGTTCGTGGTTTTTCTTACCCGATGATGTTTTTAAGTGCAAGGTATAAATTGCCACACCTTTGTGTTGCGCTTCCAAACGTAATTGCTGCGCCCCCAAGCCGGTGGTGGAAATCGGATTATCACCGTCAATCGCGCCGGCATCGGTGATTAATACGATATAGCGCCCGCCGAAACTGTTCCAGTTCACTTCGTTCAACGCCTGATGGATGCCTGCGTATGCGTCTTCGCTGAATTCCTTACTGGAAACCGTTGCTTGTTTCAGATTCGCCACTTTTTCCATAAAATCCTTGCCGTCTTTGACTTTGCTCGGATCGACAAACATTTTAGAGGTGTATTCCAATCCCGGTACTGCTTTGGTGCTGGAGCGGAAAGCGATTAAACCAAACTTGACCTGCTCTTGCAGATTCTCTTTTTCCACCCGCTCATACAGTTTTTTAATCGCCTCGCGGGTGCGGTTGATATAAGGATCCATGGATATCGTCGAGTCAATCACAAATACTACCGCCGCTTTGAAACCGGTCACTTCGTTTTGTTTGTTATTTTCTGTAGTTGATTGTGGTTTTTGTTTATCGTCCGCCGGTTTGCTTTGGTCTGTTTTGGATACCGACGCCACTTCCAATACTCGCTCGTAGAAGCCGTCGTTATTCATCACTTCTTCGCCCTGCAATACCGGCAATAAATAGAAATTCTTTTGGAAATCAATAAATTCCTTCGGTTCTTGTGCCACAATTTCAGGGGAAGAACCCGATTTTTCCAGATTTTGACGAATTGCGCTTACATCTGCGGATTTATTGCCGGAAGAGATAATTTTCTCCAGATCCGCTTTATCTTTAAAAAACAGCAGGCGATCGCGATCGACCGGATTGGTAAAAGTCAACGCCATTTGAATATTCCAAGCCACGGCGCAATCTGCCGCCAACCAACCGACGGTTTTGCCGAACTCGTCAGGACCGACTTGCAACCATTCTTTGTCACCGACATTTTGACGGGCATACACATAATAACGGGAAAAAGCGGGAACCGCTTTGCCGTTTTTCCCGCCTGCCTCGGTTACTAAAGCGCAAGTAGGCGTACTCAATACCCGCTGAAAGAGGGTCTGCTTGCCTTCCTGTTTAAGCGGTTCGGCGGCATTGGCTTGATAAACCAATAAACTCAAACCGCATAATGTGATTAATTGATGTAATTTCATGATGTTAATTCTCTAGTTTGACAATCCTATTTTTTCAGCGCTTCAATGCGTTGTTTCGCTTCGGCATTATTCGGATCTACCGCCAGTCCGGTTTCATACCAGTAGATTGCCGTTTCTTTATCCGCTTTAAAACAACCTTCGCCCTTAGAAAAGGCGCTGTCGTACTCTTTGGCATAAGCAAAAGCAATTTCGGCATTGCCGCCTTGCGCTTTATTGGCATATAGGCGTTGGGCGATGCCGCAGGCATTGGCTTTTTTCGCGCTTTCAATTACTTGTAACAATTGCTTGGTATCCGGATTAGTTTTCAAACAGGCTTGGATAAACGCCAGCTCATCCGCTCCCGCTTTCACTTCGCAAACGCTGACTTCGGTCGGTTTTTCCGGTATCGCCGGCTTTTCCGCTTCGGGTGCTTTGTTTTGCGACATAAACCACCATGCTGCGGCACCGCCTGCTATTAACAAGAGTAACAATAAAACCCAAATCAACGGACTTTTCTTTTTCTCTTGTGTTGCCGCGGGAACAACGGGTTCTATCGGCATTTCGGTTATAACGGGTTGTTCAATAACGGGTTCGGGTATCGGTTGCGGCTCAATAATCGGCTCTTCCGCTTTTGTTTCCGTCACTGCCGCCGGTTCGACGATATCACGTACATCCTCGCCGCGGAAAGAATCACCTCCGGCGGAGGAAGCCAAAATATTACCGACAAAACGTATGACGCCGCGATCGGTAAAATCCCCGCTTTTGGCAAATAACAGATATTGGGTATTGCCTACTTGCTGCACCAGTGCATCCACCAACCAAGGACCGAGCGTACCTCTGAGCGCTTCGCCGTTATCAATTAAATCCGCTATCCGATGCCATACGGGTTCCGGATTCCATTGTTCGCCTTGGGCAAAATAATGTTGATCTTGATTGCGTTGAACGGCGATTTCAATTTCCGCACCGCCTTTCCAACGTTTGATTTCCAGCTCCGCATACCCCGGTCTGTTTTCTTTTAATTCAACGATAATCGGCACAATTTGCTCCTTTAATCAGTCATTTTTAGCCTGTAATTTTGGCTGTGGTAAATCGGGCTAATACTTCTCCCAGCTTGGCGTTTTGCGTCGCATCAATTTCTCTGCCGGCACTGTGGCCGGCGTTTTGCTCGCAAGTGGCGCCGAAAGCGACAAACCAGTCAAACAGATAATTTTTAGTATAAGCATTGGTTTGTTCGCTCAACTTCGGCAACCCGTTAAGGGTTTCCACTTCTTTATTTTCAAATACGGCGCAACCCGCCACCGCGCGACTTGCCGGACGCTGCGTAAGCGGCATAGCGATAAAACCCAACCAAGCCAAGAAATCGGAAATTTGAGTATGCACGGTAAACACCTGGCGTTCCGCCACTTGATCCCGTTTATAACCCGCTTGTTCGTTTTTCAGAACGGCTTCCGCCAAGCTGTTTGGTAATTTCAAGCGTGTGGCGGCGGTAATCAGCTCGTTCACCAAGTTATCAATGGTTTTTTTACTTTCCGGCGTAAATTTAAAGAACCGCATTAAATGCTCATCGGCGGAAATACTGCGTAAATGTTCGATCCACGCCTTAAATACCGCTTGGGCAAAACGGGATTTAACTTCGTTTCCGACCGCACTTTGCGCTTCCGTTGCAATGGGATCGGCTGCCGGCGGTTCGCCGAACAAATCTAAATCGGCACCGCCGAAATCAAAGCTCATATCAAACCCCGGAGCTGACATTTCGGTCTGATTTTCGACCGCACTTTGTGTGTTTTCTCCGTCATCCAAGTCCGCCGAATGATAAAGCGAAAAGATGGTTTCTTGCGGTAATTGCAGCAAACGCAGTAATTCGCCTAATAATAACGAACGGCTTTGCAGTTCTTTAATGATTTCCTGCGCTAATGCCCGTTTTCTGATCACTTCTTCCGCACCGTCGCTTTGATACCAAGAGGAAAAACGCTGCTCGACCAACTGAATTGCCTGATTCAATTGTTCGATGATGCGGTTATGTTTCACTTCCGGTGAAGAAATAGTTTCCAGATAATCGCTGATATATTTCATTCCGCCGTCGTTCAATTCCAGCATTGCATCCCATTTCACTTCAGGCTGCAAAACGTGTTTCTGAATATCGGCATCCTGCGCAAAAGTACGCTTCATCAAATCAAGCTGAGCGCGTTTGCTCTCGACAATGCTCAATTCCTTTTGATTTTCAATTTCAAGGAACGGTACTTCCCAACCCGGTTTACGCACTAAAAATACGTTATTAAACGGTTGATTATTCGACCAATTTTTAAACCAATCGTAATGCCCGAAGCGCTCTAAAATGGTTTGTTTGAGTAAGCCGTCGCTTCCCCAACTGATTTTCAGATTTTCTTCGGTAGTATTCAGTTTATCCTGCACGCGAATATCGAATTTGGTAATTGCCCACAGCAAGGCCGGTTTGCGTAAAGAACGGATTTCGGCGGTTTCGCCTTGTGTTCGGTCAATCCAACGTTCCAATACGGGACCGACGTCATTCACTTCCGATTGCGAATTGCTCGGCGTACACATAATCAAAATATTCATTTCTTGGCTGTCGGTATAACGCTCGAACAAATAAGCCACTTTACCGCGTAAAAGCAGTTGGGAAACCGGGTTGTCCGCCGTGATTTGGGTTATATTGAGGCGACCGCGATAGCCCGGAAAGTCCAACAAGTCAATATGTTCCACTACGGAAACCCGTGGCGGATTGATCAAAGGGAACACTAATTCGGCAGTCAATACCGCCAGTTGCGCCAACGAAATGGAAACCGCCGTGCCGATCTCATCGCTAAACACCGGCAATACGTCAATATTGCTGTCACGCGCGGTGCCCAAACGTTCCACCATATCCACGCTCATGATGCTGTCCGCTTTGCTTACACCGCCGTCTTCTTTATCCTGAATCACAGCGGTTAACGGAGAATACACACGGCTCGGATGTCCTAATTTGGCTAAGGTTTTGGCAAATTGAATATAGGCTTGATTAAATTCCGGAAATTCGCCCCATAAAATTGAGAATAGTACCGCGCGATCTTCCACCTGCAATTTCGGCGCAAGTGCGGTCGCTTTTGCCCAATAATTGGCTTTTAATGCGGACAGCGATTTACCGAAGTTATCAACCGCATAATCCTGCAAATCCACCACATCATCTTCGGTTAAGCCCGTCACATAGTTGTTGGATACTTTGCCCGCAACTTTTTTCAATACTTCGTTCACTTTCGCCTGATCACATTCGTAATCGAGCTTTTCTTTATCAAAATCATTGAAAAAAGAGTTGATCAGGATTTTGATAATCTCCACTTCACTGAAAATCTGTAATTCAAGCGGATAGCCGTCCACGCCGCCTTTGGCATTGCGGCTGAAACGGGTGACCAGCCCCGTAGCCTCTTTACCGCCGCCCTCGGGATTGAAATGCTCGACGAAATTCAATAATCTGCCGTCAAAGGTGCTTTCCAATTTACCGTTTTTATCCGCCGCCAATGCGGAAATCAAATAGGATTTTCCCGCTTGCGACAAACCGAAAAAACCGGCGGTGACAGGGTGAGTGGAAGACGTACCCAAACGTTTTGCCATATTGCGCAAACGGCGCAATTCTTCGGTCAGGCGATCCGCTTCGTTATCCAGACGCTGACTTTGAGCGCGCGTATCATTCACCCATTTAATTGCATTTTGCGACCCCTCGAATACATTATTCCATGAGGTTGTCAGTTGTTCTACCTTACTCATCTTTTTACACTTCCGCTATCAAGCCAATATTGTGAATCATTTAAGCCCGCATCCAACATTGTGTTTAAACTGAGCTTCACGTCGCCGTTACGCACGCTTCTGCCGTCGGTGGCCTGCACCTGTTTAATATAAAAATTCTCGCTGTAATTATTGCGATCACGGGATTTTTTAATGCCTAACGATACGTTCAATACCACTCCGTTACTGACCAAACGTTCCCGCACGTCAGGGTTTTCGATACTCAGCACATATAAAGGGGATGCCGCCCAGCGTTCCACATTCAACTGGCGGAACCCGAGACGGGTTTTGCCGCGTACCTCAAAGGAATGATCAGGGAAATCGTAATCTTCGTTGTCCAAATTGATATCCGAATAGTACACGTCACTGTCTTGAATCGTATTGTTATTACTGAGCAAACCGAGATATTTCACGGTAGAGTAAGCCAAAATTTTAGTGGAACTGAAATAAAAGTTCGGAATGCGCGAATTTTTACTTAAGAAACAAAGCATTGCCCCTACTGCGGCAGTGGTTTTCGGATCATCAATCCGTCCTTGTTTATGGAACGGATACCAACTGCCGGTTTTATAACCGTGCAACGGTAAAATACGTCCCACCGGTAGCGGCAGACGGGATTTGAAATACGCCTGTACGCCCGGCAAACGTGACGGACGACCGGTCAACAACAAGACATCGCACTGATAGCTGTTTACAATCTCACATAACGCTCTGAAAGTACGGCATATATCATAATGTTCGGTGATGAATAAGCCGTGAATTTGGGCTAAATTGACTCTCACCGGCACATCCAGAATATTAAATTCACGTCCTAAGGCTTTGGAAATTGGGATATTGACGTAATTTAACACGCTTTCCGTCGGCGCTTCCACATCACTCAACAAACTGCCGAACGTTGCGCCGGACAGTTTGTTCTCTGCCGAAAATACGTCGTAATCTTCGTATTCCTTCAAAATCCGCAAACCGATCGGGCTGAAAATTTGCAAGGTTAATTGCTGACGTAATAATCTGTCCTGTACTTTCAACACCTGTGTGCCGATCAATTCCGACAGAATCGGATCAGGATCTTTAATTCCCGCCGCTTTCAAACCGTCCGACAAAGAGGTCACCACCACATCGCGGATAATATCCAACAGAATATCGTCGCCCGCCACCTTAAAACCGTCGCGGAAACGTTGAGTCGGAATGATATAGGCATTGCTGCCGGAATTGTTGTTTTCGCCATAATCAAGATGGTAATCGTTAATCACCAGATCCGTCGTGCCGCCGCCGATATCAATGGTGGCAATGGTCATTTTGGTTTTATCCGTTTTATCCGGACGGGCAATAGCGGAAATGAACGCTTCCGGACGACCACCATAATTGTTTTGAGTTTCGTTAAACAAATACACGATTTGCCCGCTGGTTGCTTCATCCCATTGAATATGCACTTCCGGTAGTACCGGCCAGTAGCGTTCGCGACTTTCTTTCGTAGTAAAATCCACCTCGTCGTCGGTCTTATCCCAACCGAGGCTTTTCCAAACTAAACCTATGGCTTCCAACATATTGCTGCGGAAAATTTCACGTTCAGGTTTTGGCATTGCAGGCGGTACGGTCAGAATTATCGAACGCAGGAAGCGCGGGGTTTTGGCGTGTTCCAGCTTGGAACGTTGCGCCGGACTGTTAATTTGCATTAATGCGTGCAACAACACTTCCGATAACATAAAAGTCATCAATGAACTGCGCGAATAGTGCGGTTGAAAAACCGGCATTTTTCGCTCGAATTCTTCTTCCACATCGTCACGCAACGCGTATAAGGCTTCACCGTATTCGTTAATCAAACCGGATAGCGGCGCTGCCGTCGCATAAGGCTCCGCATCGGTTTTAACGTAAGAGGAATTGAAACGCCACGCCTGTTCATAACGGTTGGTATCCCATAAATAACGTTTAGGACTGGAAAGACCGGTAGAGCCTTCATTTCCTTCACGACGGCTTGCTAAGCGTCCCGCTTCTTTACCGACACGCACAATGGTCGGCCACTGGAAGGCATCGCGGCGCCCGCTTTGCACCGAGAAATGTTCTTTACCGAAAAAGGCTTGGGCAAACTCGACGCGACTTTCAAAAGGTTCGGTATAAATATGTTCCGGCTTGGAAATATCACGAATTTCCAGCTCATAACGTTTTTTCATACCGTCTTGCTCTTGCGCGTGATCTTCGATCAAAATCCCGCAGGTACGCGAATTTCCTACGTCCAACACCATATCCACCGCAATGGCTTTAGTAATATCGTCGCGTTTATTGGAAGCGATTTTAATGCGCGGAATATCCAATTCCTCACCTAATAAAGCGAGGATATTGAGATAATGCCCCTGATAAGTCCGTTGCGTAATGTCATTTGCCAAATCGTCAGGATGAATTTTTAAACGGGTCGCTTCCGGCGCCAGTTCGGTGAATAACTCCAGTAACCATTCATTCACCCATTTAAAGTCTAAAAACCAAGAGATGTGATTGGATTGGTGAGCGAAAGAAAAGGTCGTACCGGAACGTACGTCTTCGTCGGTCGGTGCCAAATAGGCGGTATTTTGGCTGTTATTGAAAATCTTCGTGTCAAACGCAAAAGTGATGCGATGAGTATTACCGTCACCATCCTCACTTTCCAGTTTTACAATGCGGACACGCGCCCAGTTGTAAGGACCGTCATCAAAGCGATCAGGCGGAATGCTACGTAAAACGGGTACCGGCAGCCATACGCCGTCAAACAGTTTGAGGGAATCTTCCACACTCACTTCCTGTTCTACTTTGACCAGCATATCCGGCTTGGAAGGATCATAATAGCCTTCACCCGTTTTGCTTAACAACAAACGGCGCAACGGTCCGTTATTGGCGGAGGAAATAAAATTCCCCATATTTTTTTCACGCCATACTTTGTCTTTCCAATCGATTTTAAGCGCGAAATCAACAAATTGAATACCGCTGTTCATAACTAAGGAAAGTTCTTTTCCGTAATGATGTAAATCCGGGAGCATTTTCTAACCTTCTTATTTTGTTGTTTTCATTGACATCGGGAATGAACCGCCCGAACCGTAACTGCCGCTACAATCCGCTTCGCCGGAAGCCGTCGGTTTACATACCACATTCGGTAATTGATAGCTTGAACCGTCGCTACAAGTGGCGATACCCGAATTATTAATATTTAACCCGCTGCCGCTGCTTGCCGCATTAACATTGCCGGAACAGGTCACGCCGTCGCCGCGTTCCAAAGTGACTTTCCCTTGTCCGTTCTCAAAACTGTAACGCATTTTAAGCGGTTTACCGGTGGCTTTATCTTGAATACCGCCGCCTGCGCTCCAGTTGCCGTTTAAGAAATCGGTTTTACCTTGCGCCAGCGCTTGCGGATCAAGATTCAGGTTTTTTGCCGTATCAAGCGCAGTGGTTTGATTTTGCCCGTCAGCCGCTATTCCCTGACTCGGGTTGTTATTGACAATGTTACCGCTTAAATTCGGATCAACGGGCGGAATTCCCTGTTGGTTCGGATTATTCGCATCCGTTCCCTGAGCTTGTTGCGAGTGCGTATCCGCCGTTTTATCGTTGGCATTCAATGTCGTTACGTCTTTCTTTAAATCAACGGAATTTTCGACCGCACTTTGCGCCGCCTGTAATTTTTCTAATTTTTCCCATTCGATTTGCGCTTCTTGTAAGGCTTTAGCATCGGGTACTTCGTTCAAATAACGCAAAATGGCGGTATCCGTTACGGCTTTACCGTCAACTTTATTAACCCATTTACCGTCGATAAACTGATAAGGGAATTTCTCCGTATCTTTGGCGATAATATCGCAGGTACGCGGTAACAACTTAATTTTCCCCTCTTTATCACGCAACACGCCGTCAACCTTATAATAAGTAACGGGATCCTTACATTCCGCAGCTTTTAATTCTTTTTTATTGCTGTCCGTCAATTCCGTTGTTGTAGCGGGTAACGCCGCTTTTTCCTGCGGGAAGAAATGCGGTCTTAAAAAGTAGAAAAGCAATCCTGCCAGCAATAACAGCAGTAATAACCACAACCACCACCAACGTTTACAAAGGCTCGGTTTTTCTTCTACCGGCGTTTGTGTTTCAAGGGGCATTAGCGGCGCGGTCGGTTTGGCTTCCTGTTCACGCAGACACAGGAAGGGATCCGCATAAGGCGATTGGTTTTTTTCAACAAATCCCCAAAAAGTAATCACAGGTCGGTCGTTAACCAAATAGATATGTTCTTCATTCGGAAAGCGGATGGCTTTTAATTGTTCGCTTTCCGCAGTATTTTGAGAGTAGAGCAAACGGGAAAATAATAACTGATCACCCTTTAATGAATCGGAACGGGCTAAATCTTTCCCCAATTCCAGCATATTGTCTTTAAATACATCCAGTTCGGATAAGGCTTTTTCCTTTTCTTCCTCGGTTGCCGAGGTCCAAGGAATAATATAATAAGTGCCGTCCGGATTCTCGGATTCAAACGGCACATACCAGTCAATCGTGCTGCCGACATCATTCCGTTGCGGCACGGCAAGATAATCAGCAAACATTCTGCCGCGTTTAAAACGGATTGCATCCCGTAACTGCGTTGCGACGGTATATACCGCTTGCCCGTCCTGTCCTAATGCGGTGTAGTTTTTTATATCGCCGCTGCGTAACAATGCACTCATATTTCACCTGAATTTCGTTGAATCATTAAAGAATGTCGTTGTAATTAATACAATCACAATAACTTGACTATATTATAATAAGATAGCAATTGTTGTCTAACCTATCCGTATAAATCCCTCGTAAGTTTTTACATAGCTAATCAGACCTGATCTAGATCACATTTTTGTGAAAATTTATTTGACGTGCGTAAATATAAGAATAAACTTATTTGCCAATAAGCAAACGGTTGCTTATTATTTTTTTCTTCAAGCTGAAACGATTTAATCGTCCTTAAATTATCCCTAAACTACAGGAGGTCCTGAAATGACCCACATTATCGTTGCAACGCACGGTAAATTTTCGGAAGAACTCGTCAATTCCGCCGCAATGGTGTATGGCGAAGATGAAAATACCCACGTTGTTACTTTCCTACCGGGAGAAGGTGGTGAGCATTTGGTTGAGAAGTACAATGCCATTATCAACACCCTGCCTGAAAATGAAGCTGTTTTATTCCTTGTCGATTTGTTCGGCGGTAGCCCTTATAACGCGGCAAGCCGTGTCGCCAGTCAGCGCGACAATACGGATATCGTCACCGGCGTCAGTTTGCCGATGTTGTTGGAAGTGTTGGATGCCAAAGACGGTTCCGACTTGGAAAATTTAGTCGCCACCGCCAAAGAAGTGGGTGTGGCGGCGGTAAAATCTTTCCATCAACCGAAAGAAGCCGAAAAACCGGCGCCAAAAGCCGAACCTGCTCCGGCTCCGCAAGCTGAAAAAACGCCGCAAAAAACGACCGCACTTTCCGGTAATATGAACATTACCCTGTTACGGATTGACGATCGTTTGATTCACGGTCAAGTGGCGACTTCTTGGGCGAAAGCGGTGAAATGTGAGGCCATTTTTGCCATCAGTGACGAAGTGGCGGCAGACGCACTGCGTCGCGAATTGTTGTTACAAATTGCGCCCGAGCATTTGAAAGCCTATGTCATCCCGGTGGAAAAAGCGATTAAGGTGTATCACAACCCGAAATATGCGGGCAAAAATATTCTATGGTTAGTGACCAAACCGGCGGATGTGCTGCGTTTGATTGAAGGCGGCGTAAAAATAGATAAAGTCAATGTGGGTGGAATGACCTATAAAGACGGCAATAAACTCTTGTCGGATGCCGTAACCGTCGGTAAAGCGGATGTGGAAGCCTTCCGTAAGCTGTTGGATTTAGGCGTTGATTTATCAATGCAGAAAGTGGCGAGCAACCCGCGTGTTGAGCTCACCAGACAAAAACTTGATGCAATTCAATTTTAATAAGGACACAACATTATGACTACAATGGAAATAATCCTCGTGACATTAGTCGCGGCAATTTGCGGTATGGGTAGCGTACTTGACGAACGCCAAACTCACCGTCCGTTAGTGGCTTGTACCTTAATCGGCTTGGTTTTGGGCGATTTGGAATCCGGTATTATTATCGGCGGTACATTGGAAATGGTAGCACTTGGTTGGATGAACGTCGGTGCGGCAATGGCGCCGGATGCGGCATTAGCCAGTGTGATCGCGGCAATCTTGGTTATCAAAGGCGGACAAGAACCGGGCAACGCATTAGCGATTGCCATTCCCGTTGCGGCGGCAGGTCAAGTATTGACGATTTTCGTGCGTACCATCACCATCTTCCTGCAACACAAAGCGGATGATTATGCCGAACAGGCGAACTTCCGCGGTATTGAGCTTTGTCACTTCGCCGGTCTCAGTTTACAGGCGTTACGCGTAGCTATTCCGACCTTCTTCGTCGCATTGGTGGCGGGAACGGACGCAGTCAGCCAAGCCTTAGAGTCTATCCCGGAAGTGATTACCCGCGGCTTGCAAATCGCCGGTGGATTTATCGTACTGGTCGGTTATGCGATGGTAATCAATATGAAGCGTGCCGACGCTTTAATGCCGTTCTTCTTCCT
>JBHBXR010000111.1:0-5485 GCA_041795785.1 Mesocricetibacter sp. | reverse complement strand
TGGCAACTGTATTTATACCGCCCGTATCAAACCATCACATCGCCACGTGTGCTGTTTGTGTTTGACTGCTTGACGGAAATTTTGAAAAAGCGTTATACATAAAAGTGCGGTGGGATTTTTAAAAGTTTTCGACATGATGTAGTTGTAGCGCGATTTTCATTTTTCACACCATACGAGCCGTATGAAGTAAATTTACCTGAGCCGCATTGTAGATCTGCATCCCTGACAGGGTTGGGAACAATCAGCCTTGCAGGACTCGTACAAGGTAAAAATTTGTTTGCGCAAGCGCTACATAATACCGGCAAATGGCAAAATCTTCCGAAAATCCGACCGCACTTTTCGCTGAAAACGACCGAATGAAACAAGAATGAAATGGTAAGCGTCACTATTGTTTGAAATATCCGACAGCGCGAAATCATTGCTCCGGGGGGGGGTAATTATTTCAACAACGGCACTAACGCATAACTCAGGTTATCTTCAATCACCCGTAACAACAAATCGATATTCGGGTGTTTGCCCGGATTTTGTTTGGCATCCGCCGTATGTTCGGCGAAAAGTTCCAATCCTTTTTGGGCGGAAGTGCGGTCTAATTTTCCGTTGAATTGTAAGGCAAGGGCGTTATAAACCCGTAGCGAGCCTAGCTTGCCTTCCGTCGCCGGAATATGATGTATAACCGTTTCGCCTTCTGTCACGTTTAAACCGCTTAGTGGCGTGATTTCGGGTAGCGTGGTTAAAATTGTTTTAAAATCCATAAATTGTCCCTTAACTGATGGTTTGTTCGGCGTTTACTTCGCCGTTTTCTCCGATAAAACGGACTTCCGGTTGCAACCACACGTCAAAACGCAAGGCTACGCATTGACGGACGTGATGCGCCAGTTCGACAATATCGGAACCCGTTGCATTTCCCGTGTTGACCAAAACTAACGCCTGATCCTGATGAACGGCGGCTCCGCCGATTTGATAGCCTTTTAAGCCGCATTGTTCGATCAACCAGCCCGCCGCCAGTTTGACCGTACCGTCCGCTTGCGGGAAATAGGGCATATCGGCATATTCCTGTTTTAACGCTTCGGCATCCGCCTGTGAAACCGACGGATTTTTAAAGAAACTGCCTGCATTGCCTAACTGTTTGGTTTCCGGCAGTTTGCTGCGACGCACGGCGCAAATTTCGTCAAACACGGCTTTGGCGGTGACGGTTGTCGCATCAAGGTTTTTGAGCGAACCGTATTTCAACACCGGCTGCCAATTTTTTGCCAGTTTTAAACCCACCGCCACGACCACATAGCCGTCCGCATATTGATGTTTAAAAACGCTTTCCCGATAGCCGAATTCACATTGCGCATTGCTTAAACGAAACTGTTCGCCGTTGTTTAAATTTAAGACATCTACATACTCGCATACGTCTTTAAATTCCACACCGTAAGCGCCGATATTTTGAATCGGCGCCGAACCGGCGCACCCCGGAATCAACGCCAGATTTTCCAAACCGAAAATTCCTTGCGTCAACGTCCATTCAATCAAGTCGTGCCAGACTTCACCGCCGTTAACGCGTAAATAATGGAAGTTTTCGTCTTCCGTATGTTGAATGCCTTTTAACTTATTAATCAACACCGTGCCGTTGAAGTCTTTTAAAAACAATACATTGCTGCCTTGCCCTAAAAACAGCACCGGCTCGTTGCGCATTTTACATTCCGCCCACTGCGCTTTTAATTGTTCCGTCGAACCGATTTCCACCACTTGCTTGGCGTGTGCGGCTAAACCGAATGTATGAAATGATTGTAAACTTTGCATAACTTTCCTTTAAAACTCAGAAAAAAACGACCGCACTTTGGCTAAAAGTGCGGTAGAAAATCGGGTTGTTTTTAGCGGTTAATGAAGTTTCGGTTTATCGTCGAAATCTTCTTCATCGAATTCGTCTTCAAAAAACTCGCCGTCATCGCCGTATTCGTCGTCATCCGCGTTCGGATCTTCAAAATAGGTACCCCAACCGTCATAAATACCCTTGTGTTTTTCCACCAACGGAACCAATTCTTGCTGTTGCGCATCAATAATTTCCGCTTTTAATGCCACTTCGCTGATGATATCGAAACAGAAAATCACTTTGCCGTTTTCGTCTTCAAACTCTTCCGCTTCCGACACTTCATAGCCCGCTTTAAAGGCATCTACGGCAATTTTCTCCAACTTATCGAAATCATAATGAGCGATATGGTGTTCGATAATATAAAGCGCATCGGGATCGCTGCCGTCGTTAAGTAAATCCGCGATGATCTCACGGGTTTCCTCTTGTAGTTGTTGATAGTTTGCCATGGGAATACCTCCATTCGTAAAATTTTCTTTATACTAACATAATATTCCCTTTGATTCGGTGATTTTCTCACTGATTTTTTGCCAAATTTGTGTAAAATGTGATGGTATTTTCCGCGTTCGCAAAGAGGCTCTATCATGCAAATTACTCCGTCACTTCTCCAAGCCACACTTGATATCGCCCGACAAGCCGGAAATCATCTAAAAACCTTTTATCAACAATCCGTTGCGGTGCAAAGAAAATCCGACAATACGCCGGTCACCGAGGCGGATTTGTTCGTCAGTCATTTTTTAACGGAAAAACTGACCGCACTTACCCCGCAAATTCCCGTGTTGTCGGAAGAAAATTGTAATATTCCGCTGGCGGAACGTCGCCGGTGGCGTACATATTGGCTGATTGATCCCTTAGACGGCACGCAGCAGTTTATCAACCGTACCGATCAGTTTTCAGTGATGATTTGTTTGGTGAATGAAAACCGCCCGCTATTCGGCATTATTCACGCGCCGATGTTGGATAAGACCTATTACGCAATTAAAGGAAAAGGCGCTTTTTTGCTGGAAAAGCAGCAAGTCCGCCAATTACAAAATCCGTCATGCGAGCCTTCCGAAAATATTAAGATCACCCTCGGTTCTTCCAATCCGGAACGGATTCGCGAGTATATGCAACAGCCTTATCGTCCGATTTTTATGCCTTACGGCTCCAGCAGTTTGAAAGCGGGTTTGGTGGCGGAAGGCATTGCCGATTGTTATGTACGTTTGGGGGAAACGGGCGAGTGGGATACGGCGGCGGCAGAGGTGCTATTGGGGGAATTGGGCGGTGTAATTTTCGATACGCAGTTTCAACCCTTAACCTATAATCAACGTGAAACCCTCATCAATCCTCACTTCGTTATGACAAACGGATGCTTTGATTGGCGTAAAATCTTTCGATTTAATCAGTCTTAGCTATTGGTAATTGTTAGCAAAATGTTGCATATTATAAAAACAACATCACATTATATTTAGGAACAGCACATAAAATGAATGCAGAAAATAATTGTATTGTCATCTTCGGCGCCTCCGGTGATCTAACCCACCGCAAATTGATTCCCGCCCTTTATAACCTTTACAAAATCGGGCGTTTAACGGAAAACTTTTCCGTCTTAGGCGTGGCGCGCAGTGATTTAAACGATGACACCTTCCGCGAAAAAATGCGTCAGGCGTTAATTAAACATGAGAAAGCCAACGGCGAAACCTTGGATAAATTCTGCTCCCATTTATATTATCAGGCAGTGAATACCTCCGATGCGCAGGATTACGGCAAGTTGATTCCGCGTCTTGATGAATTACACGATAAATATCAAACTTTCGGCAATACGCTGTATTATCTTTCTACGCCGCCGAGTTTATACGGCGTGATTCCGGAATGTCTTGCCGCGCACGGACTCAATACGGAAGAATACGGTTGGAAACGGATTATTGTAGAAAAACCGTTCGGTTACGATATTCAAACCGCCAAACAATTGGATGTGCAAATTCACCGTTATTTTGAAGAACATCAGATTTATCGTATCGATCACTATTTAGGCAAAGAGACCGTGCAAAACTTACTCGTTTTGCGTTTCTCCAACGGTTTGTTCGAGCCGCTGTGGAACCGTAATTTTATTGATTACATTGAAATTACCGGCGCGGAAGAAATCGGTGTGGAAGATCGCGGCGGTTATTATGACGGTTCGGGCGCAATGCGCGATATGTTCCAAAACCATTTATTGCAAGTATTGGCGATGGTGGCAATGGAACCGCCGGCAATTATCAACGCAGATTCCATGCGTGACGAAGTGGCGAAAGTGTTACACTGCTTGCATCCGTTAAGTCAGGAAGATTTGAAAAACAATCTGGTGTTGGGGCAATACGCCAAAGCCAAAATTAACGGCGAAGAAGTGGCGGGCTATTTACAGGAAAAGGGCGTACCTGCCGATTCCAATACGGAAACCTATATGGCGTTGCGTTGTGAAATCGACAACTGGCGCTGGGCGGGCGTGCCGTTTTATGTACGCACCGGCAAACGCCTACCGGTGCGCGTTACGGAAGTAGTCATTCATTTTAAAACCACGCCGCACCCCGTATTCAGCAAAAGCGCCCCTGAAAACAAACTGATTATCCGTATTCAACCGGATGAAGGAATTTCCATGCGTTTCGGGTTAAAAAAACCGGGTGCCGGCTTTGAAGCCAAAGAAGTGTCGATGGACTTCCGCTATGCGGATTTAGCCTCGCCAAGTTTGTTAACGGCGTATGAACGTTTGTTATTGGATGCAATGAAAGGCGATGCGACCTTGTTCGCCCGTACCGATGCTGTTCACGCTTGCTGGAAATTCGTGCAACCGATTTTGGACTATAAAGCGGAACGCGGACGGGTTTACGAATATGAAGCCGGCACTTGGGGACCGACCGAAGCGGATAAACTCATCGCGAAAACCGGTCGCGTATGGCGTCGTCCTTCCGGTGCAATGAAGAAAAAGGTTTAAGATATCCTATATCGCTGGCGCGAGCGTCTCGCTCGTGCCAAATAGAATTCTAGGGCGCGAACGAGACGCTCGCGCCGGCCAAAAAGGAAAAACGATGAACACAACTATCTTTAACACAGCCCAAAGTGCGGTCGAAAAAATTGCTGAAGAATTTAAGGCTTATAGTGAACAAAATCGCCCCGTACACATTTCGCTTTCCGGCGGAAGTACGCCAAAACTGCTGTTTAAAACCCTTGCTCAAGAACCTTACAAAAGCCAAATTCAATGGCAAAACTTGCATTTTTGGTGGGGTGATGATCGTATGGTCCCACCGCAAGATCCGGAAAGCAATTACGGTGAAGTGCAAAAATTACTGTTCGATCATATCCAAATCCCGGCGGAAAATATCCACCGTATTCGTGGCGAAGAGCCTGTGGAACAAGAACTTGCAAGATTTTCGCAAGAACTGACCGCTTGTATCCCGAATGGTGAGTTTGATTGGATTATTTTAGGTATGGGAACAGATGGACATACCGCGTCCCTTTTCCCACATCAAACAGATTTCCATGATCCAAATTTGGCGGTTATTGCTAAACACCCTGAAACAGGGCAAATTCGCATTTCCAAAACGGCTAAATTGATTGAACAAGCTAAACGCATTACTTATTTAGTCACAGGGGCGAGCAAAGCGGAAATTCTCA
>JBHBXR010000110.1:0-3554 GCA_041795785.1 Mesocricetibacter sp. | reverse complement strand
CATTAGCATGGTTCCCCAACATTGATATTGTGTCAAATTTTGAAAAGTTACTGACTGATGAGGTGGATTTAATCGTGATTAGTCAATAAGTGTAAAAATGGCATAATCAACTCAATGAATTTATGGACAAATATTATCTGTTTGGTATTTTATAGTAAGTACATTGTGTAAAAATAAAATCTGAAATCTAGTCTTTTTATTCTTTATTTTTACATATTCACACTTCAATTTTGACAAGTTAATATTTAATTGATTGATTTTAAAGCATTTTATAATTTACATTTTATAAATGATATAGAAACAACCGTTCTAACACACTGACTGAGAAAATGTAAAATCAGCGCTTAATGCGAACGAAACAAACAAGCCCGCTTTGATTGCGGGCTTGTTTGTTTTAGGTGTAGTAGAGAAATCGTCGGTAAAATCGACCGCACTTTACTACAAAAAGTGCGGTTGTAAGTTATTTTCTGGCTAACGGCGGTACGAAACCCAAGCCTAAATCCCAAGGTTGTTCAATCCACGTGTTTTGCGGAATATCTATTACATAATCATCCACTAAAGGAGCGCCGGCGGGTTTGGCAAATACGGTGACGAAACGTGCTTTCGGATACATTGCACGAATAGCGCGCGCGGTGTTGCCGGTATCGACTAAATCGTCCACCACGATAAAACCTTCACCGTCGCCTTCCGCACGGTGCAATACTTTCAATTCGCCTTGCGTTTCATGATCGTGATAACTGGCGATACTGACCGTTTCAACGTGTCTGATACCCAATTCACGGGCAAGTACCGCAGCCGGAAACAGACCGCCGCGGGTGACCGCGATAATGCCTTTCCATTGCGAAGCGGGCAATAAACGCTCCGATAATTTACGCGCGTGCATTTGGAACATATCCCAAGTCACAATATATTTTTCGCTCATAACATTCACCTTGATTTGTTCAAACAATAAAATTGCGTAAGGATAACCTGAAAAAATTTTTTATGCTATTATTTTGCAGGATTCAAGAAGATTTTTTCATTCATTTTTATAAAGGAGGAACTATGTCTGAAATTCAATCATTACAACCAAACCTGTTATGGAAATGGTTCGATCAAATTTGCGCCATTCCCCATCCCTCTTACCACGAAGAAAAAATCGCCGCATTTATTGTCGATTGGGCAAAAGGCAAAGGTTTTTATGCCGAACGGGATGAAGTGGGTAACGTGCTCATTCGTAAACCGGCAAGTAAAGGAATGGAAAACCGTAAACCCGTTGCGTTACAAGCCCATTTGGATATGGTGCCGCAGGTAAACGAAGGAACGCAGCATAATTTTGAAACCGATCCGATTCAACCTTATATTGACGGTGAATGGGTGAAAGCCAAAGGGACGACTTTGGGTTCCGATAACGGCATTGGCATGGCATCCGCTTTAGCGGTATTGGATAGCGATGATTTAGCTCATCCCGAGTTGGAAGTGTTGTTGACCATGACCGAAGAACGCGGTATGGAAGGGGCGATCGGTCTGCGTCCAAACTGGCTAAAAAGTGAAATTATGATTAACACCGACACGGAAGAAACCGGTGAAATCTATATCGGCTGCGCCGGCGGGGTTAATGCCAATATCAGCCTGCCGCTGACCTTTGAAGATAACCGCTTCGAACATAGTTATCAATTGGTCTTAAAAGGCTTGCGCGGCGGACACTCCGGCGGCGACATCCACACCGGACGCGCTAACGCTATTAAAGTATTGGCGCGCTTTTTAGCGGAATTCAGCCAAAATCAACCGCACTTTGCATTTGCTTTGAGCGAATTCCGCGGCGGTTCCATCCGCAACGCCATTCCGCGCGAAGCGTTTGCAACCTTGGCATTTAACGGTGAAGTAAATGTATTGAAAAGTGCGGTGGAAAAATTCGACGTTTTATTAAAAACCGAATTAGCCTTAGCGGAACCGAATTTAACGTTCAGTCTGCAACCGGCGGCTAAAGCGGATAAAACCTTCAGTGCGCACAGCACCGCCACGGCAATCCGATTGTTCAATGCGCTACCGAACGGCGTGATGCGTAACAGTGATGTCGTGGAAGGCGTGGTGGAAACCTCGCTCAGTATCGGCGTACTGGCAACGGAAGGCAATGAACTGAAAGCGACGATTTTGGTTCGTTCATTAATTGAAAGCGGTAAAGAATATGTGACCGCCCGTTTGCGTTCATTAACCGAGTTGGCGGGAGCCGACGTCGCGTTTTCCGGCAATTATCCGGGGTGGGAACCGCAGGGAGATTCGCCGATTATGCAGCTGACCAAACAAGTTTATGACAAGGTCTTAGGTGAGGAAGCCGTAATCAAAGTGGTTCACGCCGGTTTGGAATGCGGTTTGTTGAAGAAAATCTATCCGCAAATGGATATGGTCTCCGTCGGGCCGACCATTCTTAACGCCCACTCGCCGGACGAACAAGTGCATATTCCGGGCGTGCAAATTTACTGGCAGTTACTAACCAACGTATTGGCGCAAATTCCGCTAAAAGGTTGATACCAGTCAGTAAAATAGTGACTGAAACTGCCAAAACGATGCCTATTACAAAAAGCGGCTAACAAGATTTTTCTATTTTGTTAGTCGCTTTTTTGTTTAAGTTCGCTAAATTTGATACTTAATTCGTCTAACCGCTCTCGATAAGGTCCGAAATACCCTTTTTAACTTTTGAAAAAACGACGTTTTTTCAACCGCACTTTTGAACCGTAACACGTCTGATAATTTTTAGTTATCCTTTGTCCGTACCCATAAATCCGCATATTTAACAAAGGTAGAATGAGCGGACAGCACCGCCAGTAAAAAACCTTGTTTGCCGTCCAAAAAGCCCGCTTTTAATAAGTACATTTTGACAAAGCAACCGAGGGCGTGCGTCACGCCGTCAAACAAGCTTGCCGTTTTGCCTTGAGCTTCCCGTTGGGTTGCCCAAGCTTTTGCGTAACTTGCCGATTTCACCAAATAATGATGAATATCTTTGTAAGTGTAATGATACAAATCGCCGTTGAGTTTTTTTACTTCCGCAGTGGCGGGATAATGAACTTTTTCGTGCACCAATTCATCGCCGTATTTGGCAAATTGCGTCTGATACAAACGCACCACATAATCGGGATACCAACCCGAATGGCGGATTTGTCGCCCGAATACTTCGCTCAAACGGGGCAGTTGATACACCGCATTGAGTTGATTTTGTTGTACTGCCTGTTGAATAGAATGGCGCAGTTCATCGCTCACCCGTTCGTCGGCATCCAACCATAAAACATAATCACTCGTCACATACTGTTGCGCTAATTGCCGTTGCTTACCAAACCCTTGCCAGTCGGTATGTTGATAAAATTTTGCACCGTAGCGACGGGCGATTTGTTCCGTTTCATCCGCGCTTCCGCTGTCTAAAATCACGATTTCATCCACCCAGTCTTTCACACTGTCCAGACATTGAGCGAGATCCTGCGCTTCGTTTTTGACGATCATTGCAACGCTGAGAGTCGGCATACTATATTCCTTTCACACTAAAATTGCGCTTATTCTAGCACAGAAAACGGCAGAAAAAT
>JBHBXR010000109.1:0-3895 GCA_041795785.1 Mesocricetibacter sp. | reverse complement strand
TGCTCGGCGTGGACGTTTGGGCGTTAAATACGGTGCAATTTTCCAATCATACCCAATACGGCAAATGGACGGGTATGGTGATTCCGAAAGAGCAAATCGGAGAAATCGTACGCGGTATTGATGAAATCGGTGAATTGCATAAATGCGATGCGATGGTTTCCGGCTATATCGGCTCGGCGGAACAAGTGGAAGAAATTATTAAAGCATTGCACAAAATAAAAAGCAAAAATCCGAATGCCGTTTATCTGTGCGATCCGGTGATGGGGCATCCCGATAAAGGTTGTATCGTCGCGGACGGTGTGAAAGAAGGCTTGATCAATCTCGCTATGGCACAAGCGGATATTATGACGCCGAACTTGGTGGAACTACGCGAATTAACCGGTTTAACGGTGGAAAATTTCGAGCAAGCCATTGCTGCGGTGAAAGTTATTCTCAGCAAAGGACCGAAAAAAGTATTGGTCAAACATCTCAGCAAAGTCGGACAGGATCCTACTCAATTCGAGATGTTACTCGCCAATCAAGAAGGCATTTGGCATATCAGCCGTCCGTTGCATAAGTTTGACAAAGAACCGGTAGGCGTAGGCGATTTAACCGCCGGCTTATTCCTTGCCAATCTGCTCAACGGCAAATCCGATGTGGAAGCCTTTGAACATACGGCAAATGCGGTGAACGATGTGATGGAAACCACTTATAAACACGGCAGCTATGAATTGCAGTTAATCGCCGCCCGTGAATTGATTGTTAAGCCGAACAGCCATTATAAAGCGGTAAAAATCGGCTGAACGCAGCGGATAAATTGCATGTAATCCGCAAGGAATAAAAATAGCGGCGCACGTTTCCCGCGTGCGCCTATCATTCTAACTAAGTCTCAAACCACTACCCGCACAACAGCATAAAAACCGATTATGTCCTTACTTGCCGAGTTTCAACATCAATTTCAACCCGTTTCCCACAGCTGCTTTCTCATTGCGTTTAGCGGCGGATTGGACTCCACCGCCCTGCTTTCATTACTGGCAAAACTGCGTGAAAACCGACCGCACTTTCAGTTACGCGCCATTCATATTCATCACGGTTTAAGCGCCAATGCCGACCATTGGGCGCAGCATTGCACACAACTTTGCGCACATTTGGACATTCCGTTGATTATCGAAAAAGTCAACGTAGATAAAAGCAAAGGGACTGAAGGCGGCGCGCGGGAAGCGCGCTATCAGGCTATTGTGCGGCATTTACAACCAAACGAAATGCTGCTGACGGCGCATCATTTACAGGATCAAACGGAAACGTTTTTACTCGCTCTAAAACGCGGCAGTGGCATTCAAGGTTTGGGCGCTATGCAGCCGCAAAGTGCGGTCTATAATTTGCCGGTTTTTCGTCCGTTATTGAATTTTACCCGTCAACAACTGGAAGATTACGTCCGTTCGGAAAATTTGCCTTGGGTGGAAGACGAAAGCAACGATGACAACCGCTACGACCGCAACTTTTTGCGCAATCAGGTTTTACCGTTACTTAGAAACCGTTGGGCGCATTTCGATCAGGCGGTACGACGTTCCGCACAACATTGTTTTGAGCAGCAACAACTGATTAACGAATTGTTGGCGGATGAATTTACACAAATCTATCAAAAAAACGACCGCACTTTAGTAATCGCGTCCTTTGCGCAAACCTCCGTACTCAAACAGCGGGCGTTATTACGCTTATGGTTGTCCGAATTAAACTTACCGATGCCTTCGGCGGTTCAACTGGATCAACTCATTCAAGACGTGATTTACGCGCGGCAGGATGCCAACCCGCAGTTTAAGTTAAGCGACAAAATCATTCGCCGTTATCAACACAAATTGTATGTAACGGAACCTTTCGCCGATCTGACGAAAGTGAAGATCAACGTCACATTAGACCAACAAATTGAATTACCGGATAATTTGGGGTTTATTAACGTCACAAAAGAAAAGCAAACCCTCAAGGTGCAGTGGAATCAGTATTCAGCACGACTGCCGCTGACGGAGCAACCAATTCAAATTCGTTTCGCTTATGCGGGAAAAGTTCGTTTAACTGAAAAGCAAACCAATGAAGAGATGAAAAAGATTTGGCAACAACTGGGTGTTCCGCCTTGGCAGCGTAACCGTATCCCGTTGATTTTTTACGGTGAAACCCTAAAAAGTGCGGTCGGTTTTTTTAATGTTTTTACATAAAATATGATTTCAGTCAAATAAAAACGGGACATCATGTTGTCCCGTTATCTTATCTGAGAATCCGTAAACTAAATCGCCCAACCGAACGCATAGAATGCGACTAATGCCACAGCAATAATCACGGTTCCGGCATTTAATTGTTTGAACTCACCGGATACGATACGTCCGATTACCAAAGTGGCGAATCCAAGCATAATGCCCGTCACGATATTGGCGGTTAACACGATAAATACTGCGCATACCAAACCCGACATCGCGCCGACGAAATCGCTGAAATCCAGCTTGCTTACGTTGCTGAGCATTAACAAACCGACGTACATTAATGCCGGAGCGGTCGCATAGCTTGGAACCAACGTGGCTAACGGTTGGAAGAACAACATTAACAGGAACAACACGCCCACCACCACGGCAGTGATACCGGTTTTACCGCCTGCTGCCGTACCCGCCGCCGATTCGATATAAACCGCCGCCGGCGCCGTACCGAATACGCCCGACATAATGCTGCTGACCGAATCGGAGGTTAAGGCTTTACCGCCGTTAATAATTTGACCGTCTTTGTCTAATAAATTCGCTTGTCCCGCTACCGCACGGATAGTACCCGTTGCATCAAATACCGCGGTCATCACCAAAGCGAACACCACCGGCAGAATGGCAGGTTGTAATGCGCCGGCAATATCCAACTGTAAAAATAGAGATTGTTCGCCGAAAGTAGGCATTTTGAAAATTTCACCGCCGAATTTTACATTCGGATCAAAAATCAACCCCACGACAGTAATGGCAATGATTACCCACAAAATCCCACCTTTTATCTGCATTTTTTCCAAACCGATAATGAAAGCAAGACCGATAAGCGACATTAATACCGGGAAAGAAGCGAAATCGCCCAGTTTGACCGGTAAGCCCGCTTGATTGGCGACCACCACACCCACACCGTTTGCCGCAATTAATAATAGGAATAAACCGATCCCGATACCCGCGCCGTGCGCAATGCTGGACGGTAAATTACGCAAAATCCACGAACGAATCCCTGTAGCGGAAATTAACGTAAACACTACCCCCATCAGGAACACTGCACCCAATGCCACCGGAATACTGACTTTTTGACCGATAACCAAACTGAAAGCGGTAAATGCGGTTAACGAAATGGCGCAGCCGATCGCCATCGGCGCATTCGCCCATAAACCGATTAAAATCGATCCCAAACCGGCAACCAAACAAGTGGCGATAAACACGCTTTCCGCCGGAAAACCCGCCGCACCTAACATATTCGGCACGACAATCACAGAGTAAACCATCGCTAAAAACGTGGTTAATCCTGCAATTACTTCTTGACGAACGTTCGATCCGCGCGCCGAAAGTTCAAATTGTTTTTCTAAAGACATAGCATACCTTTGTAAGTTAAATAATAAAATTAAATAAAAAAAAGCGCGCGTATTTTACCTGAAACCGTAAAATAGTAAACGTTTGCCCTCAAAATTCAGGCAATAAAAAAGACCTGCCCGAGCAGATCTTCATTATATTAAATCCTATTATTTATCGATTTGGCTACCGATTAATCCGCCTAACGCGGCACCGCCTAAGGTTGCGCCTGTTGATTCTCCGATCATATGTCCCGCAACACCGCCCACCGCTGCGCCAATCGCAGTATTCTTCTGGGTTCTCGACATACCGCTACAAGCAGTCACAGAGGTTGCAATAAACAGTAC
>JBHBXR010000108.1:0-3727 GCA_041795785.1 Mesocricetibacter sp. | reverse complement strand
GCCAGTCGCCACGTTTTATGGTTAGTAACGAAACCGGCGGATGTTGTCCGTTTGATTGAAGGCGGGGTGAAGATCGACAAAGTGAATGTCGGTGGAATGACCTACAAAGAAGGTAACAAGTTACTTTCCGATGCGGTGACCGTCGGTCAGGCGGATGTTGCGGCATTCCGTAAGTTACTGGATTTAGGCGTTGATCTGTCAATGCAAAAAGTCGCCAGCAATCCGAAAGTAAACTTGACGGCGAAAAAACTGGATGAAATTCAATTCTAATAGGGGACTTTAATTATGACTACAATGGAAATTATCCTCGTCACACTGGTTGCCGCCATTTGCGGTATGGGTAGTGTGCTTGATGAACGTCAAACGCACCGTCCGCTTGTGGCGTGTACCTTAATCGGCTGGGTGTTAGGCGATTTACAAACCGGTATCATCGTCGGCGGTACCTTGGAAATGTTAGCGTTAGGCTGGATGAACGTCGGTGCGGCCATGGCGCCGGATGCGGCATTAGCCAGCGTTATCGCCGCGATTTTGGTGATTAAAGGCGGACAAGACAAAGGCACTGCGATTGCGATTGCCATTCCGGTTGCCGCGGCGGGGCAGGTTCTCACCATCTTCGTTCGAACCTTGACTATCTTCTTACAACATAAAGCCGATGATTTTGCCGAAAAAGCCAACTTCCGCGGCATTGAATTCTGTCACTTTGCGGGGCTTTCACTGCAAGCGTTACGTGTGGCGATCCCGACGTTCTTCGTCGCTCTTGTGGCGGGTACGGACACCGTCACCGACGCCTTAAACGCTATCCCGGAAGTGGTGACCCGCGGCTTACAAATCGCCGGTGGCTTTATCGTGGTGGTCGGTTATGCGATGGTTATTAACATGATGCGTGCCGGTGCGTTAATGCCGTTCTTCTTTATCGGTTTCGTGATCGCGTCATTCTCAAACTACAACTTGGTCGGTTTAGGCTTCTTAGGCGCATGTTTAGCGATGATTTATATTCAATTAAATCCGCGCTTTAACCAAGCTCATTTACCGCAGCGTACCGCGTCTAAAAAATTAGCGGATAACGAATTAGAAGGTCTATAAGACAAGAGGAACACATTATGTCTGAGAAAAAACAATTAACCGCCGCAGATATTCGCGCAACTTACTGGCGTTCAACATTCTTACTCGGCTCGTTTAACTTTGAGCGGATGCAAGCCATGGGATTTTGCGTATCCATGATCCCGGCAATCAAACGCTTCTACACAACCAAAGAAGATCAAGCGGCGGCATTAAAACGCCATTTGGAATTCTTTAATACCCAGCCTTGGGTCGGTTCGGCGATTATGGGCGTCACTGCGGCAATGGAACAAGAGCGTGCCAACGGTGCGGACATTGACGATGCGGCAATCAGCGGGGTGAAAGTCGGTTTAATGGGGCCGCTCGCCGGTGTCGGTGACCCGATTTTCTGGGGAACCTTACGTCCGGTATTGGCGGCGTTGGGTGCCGGTTTGGCGATTAGCGGCAGCTTGTTAGGTCCGCTACTTTTCTTTATCGGTATCAACTTATTCCGTTCGTTAACCCGTTGGTACGGTTTTAAATACGGTTATGAAAAAGGTACGGAGATCGTGAGCGATATGGGCGGCGGTCGTTTGCAAAAACTCACGCAGGGGGCGTCGATTCTCGGTCTCTTTGTGATGGGATCGCTGGTATCGAAATGGACGAGTATCAATATTCCGCTTGAACTTTCCCGCTATACCAACCAAGCGGGACAAGAAGTCGTTACAACAGTTCAAAGCGTACTTAACGATTTGTTACCGGGTTTAGCCGCCTTGTTGTTAACCTTCTTATGTATGTGGTTATTACGTAAAAAAGTGAATGCGATGTACATTATTTTTGCTCTCTTCGGGGTAGGGATTGTCGGCTATCACTTCGGTGTGTTAGCTTAAATTTAGTCCAAAAAATCATAAGGGCGTAGTCATATACGCCCTTATTGTTATAATACAAGCGGTTAGTTTTTCGAGAAATTTTACAAATGAACTTCAAAGACCTTCTTAAAGCACCGCCTGAACAGGGCTATATCAAAAACAGCTCCAAGCTCGTGACGGGGCTTTTCATCGTTGCCGGCATATTGTATTACCCGACGGACGGCTACGGTGCGGTGATTGCACTAGCGTTGGCGGTGTTTGTTTTGATGGGGCAGAAGCTTCTGATTTCCCAAACGAATAAATATTTTGTCGAAATGTATGCGGCAAAGCGACAATTTGAAGAAACGGGTAATCGCGATTATCTTGAATTTATCCGTTTACGCGGTACACAAATGTTGACGGACAATAAAGTGTTGTCGGATAAAGCCAAACGGGAAATTGATGTTTTACTGGGGTTTGTCGCGGCGCAACAGACGGATTTGCAAAATAATACCGAAAACTGACCGCTTGCAGTCGGTTTTCGGTATCACGATATTATTTAAAAACGTCATCCAATACTAATGCGATACCGTCTTCGTCATTGGATGCCGTGATGCGTTTGGCGGCTTGTTTAATCGGCTCAGGCGCATTACCCATGGCGACACTCAGTCCGGCGTATTCCAACATATCCAAATCATTGAAATTGTCACCAAAGGCGACGACGTCTTCACCGCTGACGTTTAAACGCCGTTCCATAAAGCGGATGGCATTGGATTTGGTCGCTTGTTTATTCATGATTTCCAAATATTCGTTTTTCGAACGATGAATGGAAAGCTGTGGATATTGCGGTTTAAGTTTGTCTTCCAACGCTTTAATTTCGCTTGCTTCGCCCATGACTAAAATTTTATGCACTTCACTCAAGTGGGTCGGTTTCGCTGCAGCGCTTAATCCCGTGATTTCACCTTCTTGTATCGTCCAATCATTGCTTAAATCATTGCTGAACCAATCCAAATTTGCATAATGATTAATGGAAAGATGATGGTAATCGGCTAAATCCGCTTCTAAACGGGCGAGATCCGTGTTATCAATTGCCACGCTGTACAGCGGTTGCAAATCGGCATCTAAAATCAACGCACCGCTATAACAGATAATGGCGTTTTTGGTTTGTAATTGTTCGGTACAAGGCGTAATCGCCAACGGTGGACGGGCGGAAACAGGGATAAACGGAATACCTTGTTTCACAATGCGCTGAATTGCCTGCGCCGTTTTCGGCGAAATTTGGTGACGGCTGTTGAGTAACGTACCGTCAATGTCACTGAATACTGCGCGATAAGTGTGTGCTTGCATGGCAATCTCCTTATGAGTAGGGAATCTGCATTGATATTACGCTATTTTCATCTTTTGTTTCAATAAAAAAGCGGCTTAATTTCTAAGCCGCCTTTCATCATAAATAAACCATTATTCTTTTGTATTTTCAGGTCTATGGAATAAGGTAAAGGCAATAAAACCGAAACCTAAGAAGCAAGATGCGATTAAGGCATAGAAACCACCGTCCCAACCGTAAACGTCCACTAATTTACCCATTACCCAACCTGCACTTGCAGAACCAAGTAAGTAACCGAATAAACCAGTTAAACCTGTTGCTGTACCTGTTGCAACACGTGGAACTAAATCTGCTGCTTGTAAACCGATCATCATTACTGGGCCGTAGATTAAGAAACCAATCGCCACTAAGCAGATGTTATCAACTAATGGGTTGCCAGCTGGGTTTTTCCAGTAAACAATGATCGCAATTAATACACCAACGAGGAATAATAACATTGGCGGTGCACGGTGACCTT
>JBHBXR010000107.1:0-22483 GCA_041795785.1 Mesocricetibacter sp. | reverse complement strand
CGCACTTTGCGCGGGGCATCGCGAAGAACCGCCGAAATGAGATATTTCGGGCAACGGAGAAAATGATGCAGAAGAAGATTTAAACGGAAAAAGAAAACAATCTGCCCCAACGTAATTTGTTGTAAAGAATTTTTGACAATATTGACATAAATGTGTGTTGTGCATAATTGTGAGACCTACTTTGATGTTGTCAAATATTTTTTGGTGTTCACAATGATAGTCGCAAATAATCAAAAAGCAATTACCCGAATGCTGACAAACCCAGTTGGAAACTAGCCTGACCACGCATCACACTTTATATCCCTCTATTTTTTAAGGAAATTTTAAAATCCTCCGAATGAAAGTGGATTATTTTTAACCATGAAAAGAAAAGTAAAAAATTGTAAATATATGTAAAGCGATGGTTTTATGCAGATAGAGGCATATTTCTTATGGAAACCGTTTGCTTATTTGAATAAGTAATATCATAATGCAAACCCTTAACTTCATTAATTTTTACTCAAACAGGAGCACCTATGTCAGCTTGGTCGGAAGGTTATGTCAGCGACATTAATTATACTTACGGATATTATCAGGAATTAAATCCGCAGCGGGTTATCATTCCTTTTTTAATGGCGGGATTAACGCCGCCGAATATACAAAATGCTTGTGAACTGGGTTTCGGACAAGGCGTTTCTTTGAATATACACGCGATGGCGGGGAATGCGAAATGGTATGGCACGGACTTCAACCCGTCGCACGCGTTTTTTGCGCAAAATATAGCAAATCAATCCGACGCAGATAAGGTGTATATTTCCGATCAAGGGTTTAAGGAGTTCTGCGCGCGAGAAGATTTACCCGAATTTGATTTCATCGGATTGCACGGTATTTGGTCTTGGATTTCCGATGAAAACCGCGACATTATTGTAGATTTTCTACGTCGTAAACTGAAAGTCGGCGGTGTGCTGTATATCAGCTATAACACGTTGCCGGGTTGGGCGGCAGCATCGCCAATCCGTCATTTATTGGTAGAACACGAGCGCATTATGTCTTCTTCGGCGCATCATCGGGCGCAAAACGCCAAAAGCGCATTGGAAGCCAGCAAACAAATTTTGGAGCTTAGTCAAAGGCTGTGTAACACCACGCCGACATTAATTCCTAAAATTAATGAGTTGGTGGGTATGGATCCGCATTATTTGGCACATGAATATCTGAATAAAGATTGGCAACCGATGTATTTTTCACAAGTGGAAGCGTTATTGGAATCGGCCAAACTGAATTATGCCTGTTCCGTGCGTTATTTGGAGGATTTTCCGGAATGTTTGTTCGATTCGGAACAACAGGAATATTTTAAAACCATTGAAAACCCTTCTTTTGCGCAAACCATTAAAGATTATATGCTGAATAAGCAATTCCGTTGCGATTATTGGGTGAAAGGTCAACACAAACTGAATTTAGCCGAAACTGCCGAGATTTGGAAGAAACTGAACGTACTGATGATTATGAAACGCAGTGAAGTCTCGATGACGGTCTCCGCATATAGAATAACCAATCTGATGCCGGAAATTTTCGATCCGATTTTGGATATTTTAGCGGATAATAAAATTCATTCGGTGGCGGACATATTAACCGAATTGGACGGAAAAGTATCCGATAGCGCGGTGTTTAATGCGTTGGCATTGCTATACGGTAAAAATGATATTCTGCTCGCCCAACCGAAAGAATATATTGAACAAGCCCGCCCGCGTTGTGACGCGTTAAACCGTTATTTGTTGGAAAAAGCGAAAATTTCCACTGAAATCTGCGCCTTGGCAAGTCCGGTGACGGGAGAAGGAATGTTGTTAGGTTTGTTGGATCAGCTTTTTTCTCTTGCTCATCAAGATGATATACCTCATTCCGAATGGGAAGATTTTATTTGGAACATTTTGTTAAATAAAGGTCAGCGTATTGTAAAAGACAATCAAACATTGGAAAATGAAGCGGAGAATAGAGAAGAAATCAAACGTCTGCAAGAATTGTTCTTGACACAAAAATTACCGATTTTGCAAGAATTGGGTATTTTAAAATAAGATAAAACAACCCCTGTACTCGGCGTACAGGGTCAGAGTATCGACAAACCCTATACGAGTCGTATAGGGTTATTTAATCTGAGCCGCTCTGCGGCTCTTTCATTCAGCCCCGGCGGGGCTGGGTTTAACGAACCTAGCACGGCTCGTGCTAGGTTATTTCTCAAAGATGAGCTTTGTCGGCAATCTAAAACCCTGTAGTCGGCGTACAGGGTTTGTTTTTGTTTAGATAACTTTGCGTTAGAAAGTAATCACTTTATCCGCCCACAACGTCCAAGCGGATACATCATCCAACGTACCCAACCGAACGCCTTGCGCTAAAGGCAACGCAGTAATGCCGCGAGCTTTGGTACAGCTGGTGCAGAGTTTCACTTCCGCACCTTGCGCAGTCAAAATTTCCAATATCTGTTGAATATTTGCCCCTTCGTTCGGATTTTGTCCGGCTAATCCCGCTAAAACGGAATCGGAGAAAAAGAACAGTTTCAATTCGACTTCTTTGCCGTGTTCTTCTTGTAAATTCACCGCCTGACGCAGCGCATTAAAGGTTTTTTCCGTGCCGTAAGGCGATTCGTTTAGAATAAACAGAATTTTTTGCATATTAACCTACCCAAATAAATTTAATTAAAAATAACGCCGATACCACCCAAACCGGTGCGTTTACTTCCTGCCAACGACCGGTTCCCACTTTCATTATACAATAACTGATAAATCCGAATGCGATTCCCTCAGTAATGGAATAAGTAAACGGCATCATTGCGGCGGTAATAAAGGCGGGGGTTGCTTCGGTTAAATCGTCCCATTTCACTTCAATTAAACTGGATGCCATTAAAATGCCGACAAATACCAAAGCGCCTGCGGTGGCATAAGCAGGCACCAAACCCGCTAAAGGAGAAAAGAAAATGGTCAACAAAAACAGAATACCTACGACGACGGCGGTTAACCCCGTCCGTCCGCCCACTGAAACACCCGAACCGCTTTCAATATAGGTGCTGATTGCCGACGTTCCCATATAAGATCCCGCCATGGCACTGACGCTATCCACATATAACGCTTGTTTCATTTTCGGGAAGCGTCCTTTTTCATCGGTGATTCCAGCTTTATCGGTCACTGCCAACAGCGTACCAGAGGAATCAAACAGGTTTACTAACATAAAGGAAAAAATAATGCCCAACAATGCCGTATCCAAGGCGCCGGCAATATCCACTTTACCGACTACGGCATCAAGACTCGGCGGAGTTGAAATAAAACCGCTGAATTTCACGTTCGGATCGAAGATTAACGCTAATAAGGTAATCACGACGATAGAAATCAACACACCGGAATGAATGCCTTTCGCCGCTAACACGACGATAATAAAGAAACCTAAAATACCCATTAATACTTTCGGATCATGCAACTCGCCCAATGTGACCAAAGTCGCTTCATTCGGCACCACAAGTCCCATATTTTTAAAGCCGATTAAGGCGATGAATAACCCGATGCCCGCACCGATACCGACACGCAATCCCAACGGAATGGATGACATCAGCCAATAGCGCACCTGAAATACGGTGAGTAAAAACAATCCCACTGAGCCCCAGAAAATCGCCCCCATGCCGATTTGCCACGAGTAGCCCAACTTAGAAACCACCACGAAAGCAAAGAACGCATTCAATCCCATCGCCGGAGCAAGCGCAATCGGCAAATTACTGAACACGCCCATGGCGATTGTGCCGAACGCGGCGATTAAACAAGTGGTGACAAAAACCACTTGGGTATCCATACCCGCCACACCTAAAATCGACGGGTTGACGAACACGATATACACCATGGTAAAAAACGTGGTGATGCCGGCGATAATCTCGGTTTTCACCGAAGTGCCTTTTTCATTCAATTTGAAAAAGCGTTGTAGAAAAGATTGGTTGTGCATAATGTTATCCAAAGGTTAATTTAAAACAAAAAATAAGCGGCAAGTATCATACAAAAAACCGTTCTGAAATAACAGCGGTGCGGTTTTGTTTTTTAATAGCCCTGCCGATAAATCAATTCAACCAGTTTTACCGTCAGTCGCGCCAAATTAAAACGTTGATCGTCCGCCACCGTCCAAAATTCGACGACATTTTCTCTTTGGTTTAAATCACTAATATGCAGTTTTACCGTTTCTTCCGCATTTTCATTTTCCCCGTTAATCACCGGTGTAATCAAGGTTTCTTCATATTGCAACAACTCATGGGCTTTCCATGCCGTCAACAGCGCGTCCGTATCCCATTCATAATCGCAAAGTGCGGTCACTTTTTGCGAAATTCCGTAAAACACCGGCACGCGCACGCAATGAAAAATAACCTGTTCAAGCTGCGGGAAAATTTTTTGCAACTGCGTATTTAAATTCGCCGCCACCGTCGGAAACACATCAAACGCCAAACGCTGTTGTCCTTCTTCAATCGGCAAACCGTTTAACAGTCTGGCGGTTTGCCCCGCCAGTTGTGAAACGCTTTCCGTACCGGCATAAGAGGCGGGCAACAAAGACGTCACCGCTAATTGCTTCGCGTGATTCTGCCGCATTAACGCATCTAATGCCAATGCAAGTTGCGTCACTTGTACATCAGGCAAACAAACAATGTTACGTTGTCGCAATTCCGTTAATTGTTCGTCATTAACCGTCGGCACAACCACCGGCACATCGGATAACGACGAACAAATTCCTTTCATATCCACCACCACACAACCGGCAGCCGCCGCTTGAGCCAAATGCGCGGCATGGGTAATGTCGCCGGCAAACAACAAATAATTAAAATCAGACCATTCCACCTCATCCGCTTTCAGCTGCGCCACCGCCCGATTGTTAAAACGAATGCCTTGTTCTTCCGTAAAAGGATAGATTTCGACAACGGACAACTTTTCCACCGGCAAAATGCTTTGTTGTAAAAAATCCGCAATTTTTTCACATAATTCAAATTCTGCCGCAACGGCAATGCGTAATTCACTCATTTTTTCTTCTCTCAAGCATAAATCAGTCATAAAATAACGGCTCATTGTACTGAGTTTTAACGGGAAAAGAAAATGACACCGGCGATAGATTTACTGAAAAAACATAAAATTCCTTTTATTTTGCACAGTTATGAGCACGATCCGAACAACACGCATTTCGGTGACGAAGCGGCGGAAAAATTGGGATTGGATCCGAATCAATCCTTTAAAACCTTGTTGGTGGCGGAAAACGGCGATCAGAAAAAACTTGCCTGTTTCGTTCTGCCCACCGCTAATATGTTAAACCTGAAAAAAGCGGCGAAAGCCGTCGGTGTGAAAAAAGCGGATTTAGCCGATAAAGACGCCGCACAAAAAAGCACCGGTTATTTGGTCGGCGGTATCAGTCCTTTGGGACAAAAGAAACTGTTAAAAACCGTGATTCACCAATCCGCCTTAAATTTTGACAAAATCTATGTATCAGGCGGCAAACGCGGATTAAGCGTTGAACTGGCGGCACAGGATTTGGCGGCGGTTTTAGATGCAACGTTTTTAGATATTATTGCGGATGAGGATTAACGCAAAGTGCGGTCGGTTTTCACGACGTTTTAAAACGTTGCAAAAACCGACCGCACTTTTGATATGAATAACAATTATTGAGGGTTGACCGAGAAAGTTTTGTTGCTTTGGTCATATTTCAGACCGGAACCGGAGCCTTCCGAGCCGTTGAAATAGATGTCTTTCGGTTGCGAACAGGCAGTGACGGTTAAGACGGCTGCCAATACAAATAGTAGTTTTTTCATAAAATATCCTTTGTAGTTTTTTAAAGGCATATTCTAATCGCTCTGCGACGGTCGGTCAAACTGAACCCCATCAACTTTGCCGATTATCGTTCGCCTGTTGCAACAGCTGGCGGCTTTCTTTCATGAATAATTCGGAATAGTCGCCGAACCACTCGCGCACTTGATTAAATGCTTGAATAAAGCCTTCCTTATCGTTGTTTTCAAAGAATTTCAGGCTGTCTTCATAGCTCTGTTTTAAACTTTCAATCACTGCCAAATTTTCCGGTTTATCCATAATAATATCCGCATAAAGCCCGCCGTCTTGTGCGAATAAACGCCCGATCATCGCCAGTTCCAAACGATAAATCGGCGATGACAACGCCAATAAATTGGCTAATTGCACCGGTTGTTTGGATAAATGCAGACCGTTGGCAAAAGTGGCGAAGTGACGTAACGCCTGAATGTAAGTCATACTTTGATCATGCTCGGCTGCCGCCACCTGATAAACTTTGGCGCCCCAAATCTGAATTTGTTCCATCAACCATTCGTAACGTTCCGGATAGCGTCCGTCGCAACGCACGACAACTTGTTTTGCCATACTGGCGATATCCGGTCCGAACATCGGGTGTAAACCGACCACTGCCCCTTGATGCACTTCTAACATCTTTTCCAACGGCTGACGTTTTACCGAAGTTAAATCCGTCAGTAGCATATTTTCCGTTAGATAAGGTTTTAAGCGTTCAATGGTTTCCAATGTTTTGGCAATCGGTACGCACACAATCACTACATCCGCCCCTTGCATAATGTGCGGCGCTTGCGCCCAATCCTGACTGCCGAGCGCTTCCACGCAATAACCGGAAGCCTGTAAATAACGTGCAAACAATCCGCCCAGTTTGCCTTTACCGCCGACAATCACGATTTTCTTAATCGACGGATTAACGGTTTTAAAGCCGAAATTATTCTCGCTGACATAGGATTCACGCATTAAGCGACGCAAGACATCTTCAATTAAATCGGGCGGTACGCCGATTTTTTCCGCTTCCTGCCGTCTTGCCGCCAACATATCCGCTTCGCGCTCGGGGGCATAAATCGGTAGTCCGTGTTTGTGTTTCACTTCCCCGACTTTAGCGACAAGTTGCAGCCGTTTGGCAAACAGTTGCAACATTTCGCGATCCACTTGATCTATTTGCGCTCTCAGTTCTTTTAATGCGTCCACATTAATTCCTTGTTTCGTTTAAATTATCTATGTTTCAGTATATTAGCGATTTTACGCAACAGTTGATCGGTAGTATCCCAATCAATACAAGCATCCGTGATGGATACACCGTATTTCATGGCGCTGACCGGTTGTTCCGCACTTTGATTCCCGGCGTTGATGTGGCTTTCAATCATCAAACCGATAATGGACTGATTGCCGTTTGCAATTTGTTGCGCCGCATCTTCCGCTACCCCCGGTTGACGACGGTAATCTTTATTGGAATTACCATGGCTGCAATCGATCATAATCGCCGTTTCCAATCCCGCCTGAGTCAATTCCAGCTCGCATTGCGCGACAAATTCCGCTTGATAATTCGGCTTTTTACCGCCGCGTAAGATAACGTGACCGTCAGGATTACCTTCCGTATGCAATAAAGTGACCTGTCCTTTTTGATTGATACCGATAAAGCTATGCCCCATTGAAGCCGCTTTCATCGCATTAATCGCCGTTGCGAGGCTGCCGTCGGTACCGTTTTTAAAACCGACCGCCATAGAAAGCCCTGATGCCAATTCGCGGTGTGTTTGCGATTCCGTGGTTCTGGCACCGATTGCAGACCAACTGAATAAATCCGCCAAATATTGCGGCGTCATCGGATCTAACGCTTCCGTTGCCAACGGCAATCCCATTTCCGCCAATTCCAATAATAACTCACGGGCGATATGCAAACCGTGTTCGACATCAAAAGAACCGTCAATTTTAGGATCGTTAATCAATCCTTTCCAACCCACCGTGGTACGCGGTTTTTCAAAATAGACGCGCATCACGATATAAAGTTCGTCTTTTAATTGTTGCGCCAATTCGCTCAAACGCTTGCCGTAATCCAACGCCGCAATGGGATCATGTACGGAACAAGGTCCGATCACCACCAACAAACGTTTATCTTTTTTATGAATAATATCGGAAATTTGCTTACGATGGGTTTCAATTTGTCCTCTCAGATGAGCGGGTAACGGCAGTTTTTGCTTCAGTTCGGCGGGCGTTAATAATACTTTTTCAGCGACAATGTGAACGTTATGAATGCTGTCTTTGTTCATTTGATTTTCCTACAACTCTGTGTAAATTAAAAATTACATTAAATGTAATAAATATATTACACCTTAAAATTAAAAACTCAATTATTTTAATGGAAAAGTGCGGTCAAAAAATACGATGAAATCAAATTTATCACGAAAAAACGGATTAATTACTGTGAATTTCTCGTTTTTGGCGTAGTATATGATAAATTTCACTACACTAAGGATTTTATTATGACCCATCAAATAGCCGTGATTCCCGGTGATGGAATCGGAATTGAAGTGATCAATGAAGGTTTGAAAGTGTTAAATTGCGTTTCCGAATTGGATCCGAATATTGCGTTTGACTTCACGCATTTCCCTTGGGGGTGTGAATTTTACAGCAAAATGGGGAAAATGATGGATGAGGACGGTATCGAAAAATTACGCAAATTTGACGCGATTTTTCTCGGTGCCGTGGGTTATCCCGGCGTGCCCGATCACATTTCTTTATGGGGATTGCTGCTGATTATTCGTAAAAGTTTCGATCAATATGTTAACGTGCGCCCGGTCAAATTGCTAAAAGGCGCGCCTTGTCCATTGAAAAATAAAAGCGAGAAAGACATTGATATGTTATTTATTCGTGAAAACAGCGAAGGCGAATATTCCGGCAGCGGCAGTTGGCTATTTAAAGGCAAACCGAACGAAGTGGTGATTCAGGACGGTGTATTTTCCCGTGTCGGCTGCGAACGTATTATCCGTTATGCCTTTGAACTCGCTCGCGCGCAAAAGAAATCCCTGACCAGTATCAGCAAAGGCAATGCATTGAATTATTCTATGGTGTTTTGGGATCAAATTTTCAATGAAATCCGTGCGGAATATCCCGATGTAACAACCTACAGTTATTTGGTTGATGCCGCCGCAATGTTGATGGTAACCAAACCGGAACGCTTTGAAATTGTCGTAACCAGTAATTTATTCGGCGATATTCTCACCGATTTAGGCGCCGCCATTGCCGGCGGAATGGGACTTACCGCCGGCGCAAATTTAAATCCCGAACGGAAATTCCCTTCTATGTTTGAACCGATCCACGGCTCCGCTCCCGATATTGCCGGCAAACAACTCGCCAATCCGTTGGCAACGGTATGGTCGGCAAGTCAGCTATTGGACTTTTTCGGTTATCAACAATGGGCGGAACGCTTGCTTGAGGCGATTGAGTATTTATTGGTCGAGAAGAAAACATTGACGCCCGATTTAGGCGGCAATGCCAAAACCGCCGAGGTGGGCGATGCGGTGGTGCAATTTTTACAGCAGCGTTACGGTTAAAAAACAGGAAAAATTTTAACCGCACTTTGGCGTAGTACGTTAAAAAATAAAAAAGTGCGGTCGTTTTCAAAACAGTTTTAGAAACGACCGCACTTTATACTGATATTATACGCCATACGGGCTGGATGGCGTTAATTTACACTTTTTGCTTTACCACTTATCCGCCGCCAGTTGATCGCTTTCGCGACTTTCGATCCAACGTTCGCCCTTATCGGTTTGTTCTTTTTTCCAAAAAGGCGCTTTGGTTTTTAGGTAGTCCATTATAAATTCATTGGCGTGGTAAGCGTCGCCGCGATGCGCCGAGCTGACCCCCACCAACACGATTTCATCACCCGTATGCAATAAGCCGACACGATGAATAACGCAAACCCGTTGAATATCCCAGCGGGCTTGCGCCTGTTTCACGATATCCTTCAACGCATTTTCCGTCATTGCCGGATAATGTTCCAAATACAGACTTGAAACTTCATCGCCTAAATTCAAATCCCGCACTTTTCCCACAAAAATCACGGTGGCGCCGACCGAATGAGATTCGGATAACCAACGATACACGGCATTTTGCTCAAAAGGTTGTTCCTGCACACAAATCTGTACGTCGCTCATTCAGCCTCCGGTCACCGGCGGGAAAAATGCGATTTCATCACCGGATTTGACCGCACTTTCCAACGGCATCAAGGTTTGATTGATGGCAACCAATAATTTGCCTTTCTCCAACGCCAACGCCCACTTATCACCTCTTTCGGCTAAATGACTGCGTAGTTGTTCCGCCGTGGCAAAATCCGCCGATACGTCCAGTTGATCTACGCCGATTAGTTCTCTGGTTTGCGCAAAAAATAATACTTTTAACATAAATTTTTATTCAGCTATAAAATGTCCCGATCTGCCGCCGCTTTTTTCCAATAAACGGATGTTCTCAATCACAATGTCTTTTTGCACCGCTTTACACATATCATAAATCGTCAACGCAGCGACACTCACGGCGGTTAACGCTTCCATTTCCACGCCGGTCTTACCGTATAGTTTACAAAAACTTTCAATCCGAACCTGATTCGTTTCAAGTAGCGGTTCTAATGTCACTTCTACACGGGAGAGCAATAAATTATGGCATAACGGAATAAGTTCCCAAGTGCGTTTCGCCGCCTGAATCCCGGCAATACGGGCAACGGCAAATACATCGCCTTTGTGATGTTGACCCGACAGAATCAAATTCAAGGTTTTTTGTGACATTGTCACCAAAGCTTCGGCTCTTGCTTCGCGTCCGGTATCCTGTTTTTCCGATACGTCCACCATATGCGCTTCGCCGTCATTATTGATATGTGTCAGCCTGACTTCTTCCAAATGGGTTTTAATCAAATCTTGTTTGATTTCATCCAATTTATCCCAAACCTCTTGTTTTTTATCCCGATCGAAAAAGTATTTTTCCAATAATTCCGTGATATAAAGACGATTACAAATACTTTCGTAGCTGTCATCGTGAGGAACCAAAGAGATCACATCAAACGCAAATTTATATACCGGATCATCCGGCATAGAAGGAACAAACTTACCTTTTAACTTTTGAGCTTCTTCTTCCGTGTAATATTTAAACACTTTCATCTTTAACCTCCGATGGTTGCTAAATTCGTGCGTACGCCACTGTCTCCGATATGCAGAAAATGATGTTCGCGTTTACTTTGTAGCGCAGAAAAAAGTCTGGCTTGCAAAACCATTTGCTGTTCGTCGGATTGCAATAATTCGCGTAAATCAATGCCCTCTTCACCGAATAAGCAAAGGTGTAATTTACCTTTTGCAGAAACTCTCAAACGGTTACAGCTGGCACAGAAATTCTTTTCATACGGCATAATCAGACCGATTTCACCGATATAATCAGGATGTTTAAAGACTTTTGCCGGACCGTCCGTCCGCGCTTTAGTCTGTAATTTCCATCCCATATTGGTTAATTTATCAGCTAAAATTTGCCCTGACAAATGAAATTTATTAAAGAAATCATCCATTTCCCCCGTTTGCATCAACTCAATAAAGCGCATTTGAATCGGCTTATCTTTTACCCACGCGAGAAAATCGTCAAAACCCTTATCATTAAGATTTTTCATTAATACGGCATTAACTTTGATTTTTTTATAACCGCATTCAAAAGCGCGATCGATGCCGCGCATCACATCAAAAAATTTATTTTCACCGGTGATACTGTGAAACATTCGCGGATCAAGGCTGTCCACGCTGACATTAATGGAATTGACCCCCGCTTTTTTCCATTCGGCGACATCTCGTGCCATACGATAGCCGTTCGTCGTTAAAGCAATATTTTGAATGCCTTCCACTTGACGGATATTTTCGATAATCGGAATGAAATCTTTGCGTAAAGTCGGTTCACCGCCGGTGATGCGGATTTTTTCCGTTCCCATTGCGGCAAAAGCGGTGGCGACTCGGCGAATTTCATCGAGCGTCAAAAAACTTTCTCTGATCGGATCCGGCTGATACCCGTTCGGTAAACAGTAGGTACAACGGAAATTACAGACATCGGTGATCGACAGCCGTAAATAATAGTATTCGCGTTGGAACGAATCCACTAAACGGTCGTTTCCAACATTTTTGATTGGAATGGTTTGCATTTGACGCCTTTCTAAAAATGAGAGGATAAATCGTTTCCAACGTATCCCTGAGTAACTCACTGCGTTACTGGCTTGCCACCCTATCTATATGATTAAACTTAGGTAAACAAGCTCGGAGTATATGCGTTAATAAATTGTGGATGAATTGTAAGATATTCATTAGCAAGGTGACAACCCCCTATTTCTCGGAATATGTCAAATTACTTTGATCCGGATAACAAAATCGAAAAATTGTTTAAAACCAATTATATATTGATTTATATAATGACTGAAATTTATGCCGCAATAACTCGTTTTAATCACATTGGTTTATGCTAAAAAAAATGCTAAATTATGACCGCACTTTTAAGAGGAATTTCTATGTCAGATCTAGCCCGTCACAGCCGGCACGAACACTTGGATGAAATAAAACGCATTGTCGCCATTGGTGGCGGACACGGCTTAGGACGCGTAATGTCCGCATTAAGTTTTATGAAAGAACGCCTAACGGGGATTGTCACCACCACGGATAACGGCGGTTCCACCGGTCGCATTCGTGCCGATCACGGCGGTATTGCGTGGGGCGATTTGCGTAATTGTTTGAATCAAATCATCACCGAACCCAGTACGGCGTCCGCTTTGTTTGAATACCGCTTTTCCGGCAGCGGTGAACTGGCGGGTCATAACCTCGGCAATTTAATGCTCAAAGCATTGGAAAATATGCACATCCGCCCCACCGAGGCCGTAAATTTGGTGCGTGATTTACTGCGCGTTAAATCTTATATTATTCCGATGTCGGAAAGCTCCGTGCATTTAGCCGCCAAGCTTCCTTCCGGTTTGAGCATCGTCGGCGAAGTCAGTATTGATAATTTGGAAGAACTGCCGCAATCCGTTTTCCTCGTGCCGCAAACACCCGCTACGCCTGAAGCCGTTACGGCGCTCAAACAAGCGGAAGTGATTTTATTCGGCCCGGGCAGTTTTTTAACCAGCATCATGCCTCCCCTACTCTTACCCGAAATCATTGATGTACTACGCAATACGCAAGCCAAAAAGATCTTTATTGATAATTTAGGCGTAGAACATAGTCCCGCCTCAAATTTATCGCTCGCCGACCGCCTTCAATGGATTCATGAAGTAATAGGTAAAAATATTATCGACGGCGTGATTGTTCCCTTGGCGCTTGCCGAACAATGGAAAGATTTGGGGGTGAAAGTGATGGCTCGTCGTTTGAACGCGGATGACATCAGCTATCGCCACGACCGCACTTTATTATGCAAGGCAATTGATGATTTAGTCGGAGAATTATCGTCATAATGTATTATCGGCGCAACATCACTTGCGCCGATAATCAGAAAATCAGTGTTTGATAAACACCTAGATTGCTGACAAAGCTCATCTTTGAGAAATAACCTAGCACGAGCCGTGCTAGGTTCGTTAAGCTCAGCCCCGCTGGGGCTGAACGGAAGAGCCGCAGAGCGGCTCAGATTAAGTAATCCTATACGGCTCGTATAGGGTTTATCAACGCTCTGAGTGTTTGATAAACACCTTCACATTGGTAAAACCGTTTTCCTTCAGATATAACGCTTGCAATTTGCTCATTACGCCGCGTTCACAATACAGCACATAGTTTTTATTTTGATCCAACTCGCCGAACTGCGATGACAATTTATAGAACGGCATTAATACAACTTGTTGATTTTCCAGCTCCAAGGGATTCTCATCGGTTTCTTCAGGGCTACGAATATCTAAAATCACATCGTTTTGTTCCAACACGGAAACCGCATCCAACGAAACGACCTCTTTCTCCGTTTGCTCCGCAATTTGACGAATATCCAAATATTGCGCATTTTGCACCGCACTTTCTAAAATCGAAAAATCAAAATTCCGTTCTTCCGTTTCAATTTTTTCTTTAATGGCTTTGACCGTCGGATTTTTTGAAATCACGCCGCAAAATTCCGGCATGGATTTGGCAATATCATCCGTGCCGATAGCTTTGGCGATAGCAATAATCTGTTCTTTGTCATGCGTAATCAGCGGGCGCAATACCAAGGTTTCGGCCGCTTCGTCAATTAAACGTAAATTCGTTAGCGTTTGACTGGAAACCTGTCCCAAAGCCTCACCGGTCACAATCGCCTAAATGGCAAAACGCTCCGCCACTTTACCGGCGGCGCGCACCATCATACGTTTCAACACAACGCCCATTTGACCGTTATCGACTTTTTCTAAAATTTCACCGACGACATGTTCAAAATTAATTGCTACAAAACGGACTTTATGAGAACTGCCGTACCGGTTCCAAATATGATACGCCATTTGTTTTACGCCGATTTCGTGCGCCGCACCGCCCAAATTAAAAAAGCAATAATGCACGCGGCAGCCACGGCGGATCAACATATAACTTGATACGCCCGAATCAAATCCGCCCGAAATCAATGACAACACGTCTTCCTGCGTACCGATCGGATAGCCGCCGATACCTGCGTGACGGGCTTTAACCAACAGCATTTTATCATTATCAATATCAATACGAACGGTTACATCAGGATGTGTAAGCTTCACTTTGGCAGTCGGAATATGCTGATTTAAACCGCCGCCGATATAGCGTTCCGCTTCAATGGAACTGAAATCGTGCTTGCCTTTACGTTTCACCCGCACGCAAAAGGTTTTATTTTCCAACTGCGGCGCGACTTCTTGTAAGGTTTGCTCAAAAATATGATGTAAATCGGTGAAGGGTTTTTCGTCCACTTCTAAAAAATGATGAATACCGGGGATACGCTGTAATAATTCGATTAAGTGCGGTCGGTTTTCTTCTTGTTTTGAACGCACTTCAATATAATCCCAATGGCGCACGACCGTAACGGTTTCGTCATATTTGGTCAAAACATTGCGCAAATTACTCGTCAAAATTTTGACGAACCGTTTGCGCACGGATTCGCTTTTAATCATTATTTCGGGGAAAAGTTTAATAATAAATTTCATATTCGCTTAAATTTATTCGCTTAATTGTTAAAAAATTTGCGCTATTGTACACGAATTTCTGAACATAACGTTAAAAATAAAGTACAATAATCAACTTTAATACCTAACCGAGAGGACTGTAAATGGCTCGTAAAACGACGGATAAAACGGAAGCGGACTTTGAAACGACGCTCGTTCAACTGGAAGAAATCGTAACACGTTTGGAAAACGGCGAGCTGCCTCTTGAACAGGCGTTAAAGGATTTTGAAAACGGCATTAAATTAGCCAAACAGGGGCAAGAGCGTTTGCAACAAGCGGAACAGCGCATTCAGATTTTATTGCAGAAAAGCGATACGGCGGCATTAACGGATTATCAGGACGAAAGTGATGAATAATACCTATGATTTTGCGCAGGATTTGCAAGAAATTCAAACCCGCATTAATCAATTTTTACAAACTCAGTTGACGCAAATCGACACCTTCCCTTCGCCGTTGATCGAAGCAATGAAGTACGGCGTACTGCTCGGCGGCAAACGGATTCGTCCGTTTTTGGTTTATGCTACGGGACGAATGTTGGGGGTTAGTTTAAATCAGTTGGATTACGCCGCTGCGGCAATTGAAGCCGTTCACGCTTATTCTTTAATCCACGACGATTTGCCGGCAATGGATAATGACGTGTTGCGTCGCGGACAGCCGACTTGTCATATTGCTTTTGATGAAGCCACAGCTATTCTGGCGGGCGATGCGCTCCAATCCTTTGCCTTTGAAATGTTGGCAAACGCCGCTTATCTTTCTTCGGAACAAAAACTACGTTTGGTTAAAGCGCTCAGCCACGGCGCCGGCGCGCAAGGGATGTGCTTGGGACAGAGTTTGGATTTAATTTCCGAGAATAAACAAATTTCTTTACCGACATTAGAACAAATTCACCGTAATAAAACCGGTGCATTGTTATCTACTGCGGTAGTAATGGGCTTTCATTGTTCGCGTTATTTTGCCGATGATCAACTGGAAGAACGTCTCGCACGTTATGCCGCCGCCATCGGATTAGCTTTTCAGGTGCAAGATGATATTTTGGATATCGAAGGGGAAAGCGCGATCACCGGTAAAACCGTCGGCTCGGATATTGCCGCCGATAAATGTACTTACCCTAAATTACTAGGTTTGGACGGTGCCAAACAAAAAGCACAGGAATTGTATCAGTCCGCATTAGCGGAATTAGAACGCGTCCCCTTTAACACCGCGCCACTAAAAGCATTGGCGGAATTTGTCGTTAACAGAAAAAATTAAATGTGATGATCGTACAATAATAGCTTTAGAAAAAAGTGCGGTCGGTTTTTAGCTTATTTTGAGAATTGCGAACACTATGCAAAATTATCCCCTTTTATCTTTAATCAATTCACCCGATGATTTACGTCTTTTAAGTAAAGAACAACTGCCGCAAGTTTGCAGAGAATTACGCGAATATCTATTGGAAACCGTTAGCCAAAGCAGCGGTCATTTGGCTTCGGGACTGGGCGCAGTAGAACTGACCGTAGCCTTGCATTATGTGTTTAAAACTCCGTTTGACCAATTAATTTGGGACGTGGGACATCAGGCCTATCCGCACAAAATTCTAACCGGTCGTCGGGATAAAATGTCAACCATCCGCCAAAAAAACGGTATTCATCCGTTTCCTTGGCGCGAAGAAAGCGAATTTGACGTTTTGAGCGTCGGTCATTCCTCTACTTCTATCAGCGCAGGATTAGGCATTGCCGTTGCCGCTCAACGGGAAAATGCCGGTCGTAAAACCGTTTGCGTTATCGGTGACGGCGCCATCACCGCCGGTATGGCATTTGAAGCGCTTAATCACGGCGGCGCGCTATATACGGATATGTTGGTGATCTTGAATGATAACGAAATGTCTATTTCTGAAAATGTCGGTGCGTTAAACAATCACCTTGCCCGTTTATTATCCGGTTCTTTCTATTCTTCTATTCGCGAGGGCGGTAAGAAAATTTTATCCGGCGTACCGAATGTGAAAGAATTTGTGAAAAAGACCGAAGAACATATGAAAGGTTTGGTTTCACCGGGCGGAACCATGTTCGAGGAATTAGGGTTTAATTATATCGGTCCGATTGACGGTCATAATATTGACGAACTGATTAGCACCTTAAGCAATATGAGTTCATTAAAAGGTCCGCAATTTTTGCATATCATGACCAAGAAAGGCAAAGGATATGCACCGGCGGAAAAAGATCCTATCGGTTTTCACGGCGTGCCTAAATTCAACCATTTAAGCGGTGAGTTACCAAAATCTAACAGTAGCCCGACTTATTCGCAAATTTTCGGAGACTGGTTATGCGAAATGGCGGAACAGGATCCGAAATTAATCGGTATCACGCCGGCAATGCGCGAAGGTTCGGGCATGGTGGAATTTTCCAACCGTTTTCCTGAGCAATATTTTGATGTTGCCATCGCCGAACAACATGCCGTCACTTTCGCCGCAGGACTTGCTATCGGCGGTTATAAACCGGTTGTTGCCATTTATTCGACTTTTTTACAGCGGGCTTATGATCAACTGATTCACGATGTTGCCATTCAAAATCTACCGGTGTTATTTGCGATCGATCGCGCCGGTGTCGTCGGTGCCGACGGGCAAACCCATCAGGGGGCATTCGATATCAGTTTTATGCGCTGCATTCCGAATTTGGTGATTATGACCCCGAGTAATGAAGACGAATGCCGTCAAATGCTCTACACAGGCTATCAATGCGGTAAACCCGCCGCAGTGCGCTATCCGCGCGGTAACGCTATCGGCGTGGAATTACAGCCGTTGCAGGAATTGGAACTCGGCAAATCAAAATTAATTCGTCAAGGTGAAAAAATCGCCATTTTGAATTTCGGGACATTATTGCCAAATGCTTTGGAAGTTGCCGAAAAACTCAATGCCAGCGTAGTGGATATGCGTTTTGTTAAACCGTTAGATGCTGCAAGAATTAATGAAATTGCACAAACTCACGAACTGATTGTCACCTTGGAAGAAAATGCAATTCAAGGCGGTGCCGGTAGCGCTGTTGCCGAAGTGCTTAATTATCAGCAACATAAAATCGGGATGTTACAATTAGGTTTGCCGGATTATTTTATTCCGCAAGGTACACAGCAAGAAATTTTAGCGGACTTACAATTAGATGCGATAGGAATTGAACAACAAATCAAAAATTTTTTAGCAAAAAATCAAACTTTTTGATTTTTTTGTGAACTATTCCGATTTTAATCAGTCTTAGTAATAGCTAGTGCGCTGCAAGTTGCAGTTGTCTTTTTAACTTTCTTATATTTTAAGACCTCCCCCGCTATTCAACCCGTATTTTGAATAGCGGTTTTTTCTTTTTAAAGCATCTATTCAAACAATAACTATTTAATTTTGTTAAAAATTTCAGACCGTTGACAAACCCTATACGAGCCGTATAGGGTTACTTAATCTGAGCCGCTCTGCGGCTCTTCCATTCAGCCCCAGCGGGGCTGGGCTTAACGAACCTAGCACGGCTCGTGCTAGGTTATTTCTCAAAGATGAGCTTTGTCAGCAATCTAAATTTGTTTTTAAGCGGGATTTTTCAATAAACCGTTTTAAAGATATAGGGAAAATCATGGATTAAGAGAAAATAACATAGAAAACATAGGTTACTTTCTCTTTTCATTTTCGGATAAATTGCAATTTCGATAAAGGAACATACCTTTATTTCACAATCTTCAGATGGGAAGCTGATTTAGGTGATGAAGATTTCGGTTTCTCCGTTTTTAATTTATCTACGGCTTCAGTAAAATTATTCGGTTGATCGAAACTCGGCGCTTTTCCTTGTTCATCATAAAATTCTTCAGGTTCAAACATAACACCGTCACCGTTTTCTCTGGCATAAATTGCCAAAGCGGCGCCCATCGGAATATAAATATCTTGCGGAATACCGCGGAAACGGGCGTTAAATTGGATAAATTCGTTGGTTAACTGTAAATTTCCCACCGCATTGACAGATAAATTTAATACGATTTGTCCGTCTTTGACATATTCCACCGGCACCTTTACGCCGTAATAAGTCGCATCTACGACTAAATACGGCGTAAACCCGTTATCAACCAGCCAATCAAAATAAGCCCTTAATAAATAAGGGCGTTTCGGCGTAGATTTATATTCGGAAACCATTATTTATCATCCATTAAATTCTTAGGCGCCGAATTTCCTACCGACTGCATAAAGGAATCGCGCTCAAAAACACGAGCCATATAGGCTTTAATCGCTTTACTGCCGGCGCCGCTAAATTCAACGCCAAGTTCCTGCATACGCCACAACAACGGCGCAACATAACAGTCGATTAAACTGAATTCTTCGCTCATAAAATAAGGGCTTTGAGCAAAAATAGCGGAAACCGCCAACATTTGTTCTTTCAATTGATTTAACGCTGTCGTACGTTCCGCTTCGGTACCTTTTTCAGCTTGTGCAAGCGTCGGATACCAATCCTGCTCTATGCGTAGCATTAATAAACGGCTTTTGCCGCGCGCTACGGGATAAACCGGCATTAACGGCGGATGCGGAAAACGTTCGTCAAGATATTCCATAATAATGCGCGAGTTAAACAATACCAAATCACGATCAACCAAAGTCGGCACTGTACCATAAGGATTTAACTCCATTAAATCTTCCGACACGCCTTTCGGATCTACAAGTTCTGTTTCATAAGCAACCCCTTTTTCTGCCAATACGATTTTAACTTGATGGCAATAAATATCTGTTTTATCAGAAAAAAGAGTCATTATTGAACGTTTATTTGCAGCGCTTGTCATCTAATCCTCCGACGACTTAAATAAATTATTAGTCATAAAAACCTTCGCAACCGTGCCTTCCCGCACCATTGCACTATAAAAAAGAGTGCCGTATTTTATCACAAAGCAACTAAACTCGCCAAACGTTAGCGTTAAATTATCGTTTTATCATTCCGTTTTAACCAGTTTAATAAAATAGTATCCGCACTTTCTTCCGCTTGCTTGCCCAATTTTTGCCATAAGGATTTTTTCACCGCATACTTAACGCTTAATACGGATTTATCCTCAATCGCTTGTAAAATCAAATCGTCACTGGTGGCGATTTCATCGACTAAATTTAATTCCAGCGCCTGCTGTCCGTACCAATGCTCTCCCGTTGCAATTTTATCAATATCCACTTGCGGACGATTTTGCACTACAAATTGTTTAAATAAAGCATGGGTTTCTTCCAATTCCTGTTGGAATTTTTGTCTGCCTTTTTCCGTATTTTCACCTAAAATCGTCATGGTGCGTTTATATTCGCCCGCCGTCATAATTTCAACGTCCACATCACGCTTTTTCAAAAAACGATGAATGTTCGGCATCTGCGCCACTACGCCGACAGAACCGATAATCGCAAAAGGCGCCGCAACAATTTTATCCGCTACGCAAGCCATCATATAACCGCCGCTGGCCGCCACTTTATCAACGGCAACCGTGAGCTTAACGCCTTTTTGTTTTAACCGGGTTAATTGTGATGCCGCCAAGCCATAACCGTGCACCACACCACCCGGACTTTCCAATCGAAGCAACACTTCATCGGTGGCGGGATCCGCGACACTGAGAATGGCGCTGATTTCTTCACGCAATGAAGCGGTCTCCGACGCCATAATATCGCCTTTAAAATTCAACACATACAAATGCGGTTTACGTTCTTCTTCGATTTTCTCACCTTTTTTACGCAATGCTTTTTCCGCTTTTGCCTTTTCTTTATCGGCTTTTTTTCGTGCTTTTTCCGCCTGTTTGAACGCTTCTTCGCTCAAATGAAAATCACGCAGTTTCTTGCTGTTTTCGTTATATTCTTCCGATAAATCGTTGATCTGCAATTCACCCAAACTGCCTTCTCTACGTTGTTTCAAGTTAAAAATAACGGCGGAAATAACGCCGATTACCAATAAAACAGTGACAATTTTTAAAACAAAAACGCCATAATTTACTAAAATCTCAGACCACATATTTTTTTCTCTATTTGATATAAAACGAACGGCTATGATAGCGTCTTTTATAAAATCTATCAAAAAACCGACCGCACTTTTGGCTATAAATTCGGCATTAATCCGCTATTTTCAACTAATTCCGAGATTGCCACTTGACAAAAGGTAATTGCACTAGTTTAATAGTGCAAAAGCTGTATTACAAGGAATTAACAATGTCACAACTCTATATTCAAACAATGAGCAAGTCGGTGGATTACCATAGTGATCTTGCCGCCGTGTTTACTACTTTATGCCCGTCGCAATCAAACAGTTTATTATTGGAAAGTGCCGAAATCAGCAGTAAAAACAGTTTAAAAAGCTTATTGCTGATTAATGCGGCGGTAAAAATCATCTGCCTCGGACAAAACGTCACATTTACCGCATTGACTAAGAACGGAACAAGCGTCTTGCCTCTAATTGAAGAAAAGTTACAAGGTTTGGCAACGCTATTCAAAATAAATGAACATCAGTTACAAGCGGAATTTTCACCGCTAGCGCAAAATCTGGACGAAGACAGCAAATTGCAAGCGGCTACCATTTTTGGCGGTTTACGCGTGATTAATCAAATTTATCACCACAGCACCACGCCGATTTTCCTGGGCGGATTATTTGCCTATGATTTGGTTGCCGGTTTTATTCCGATGGAAAATATCGTATTGAAAGACGACGGCTTACGTTGCCCCGACTATGTTTTCTATTTGGCGGAAAATTTGTTGCGTTTGGATCATCCGACTCAACAGGCTACGTTGCAAACCTTCTGTTTTAATCCGCAAGAACAGCAATATTTACAGCAAAGTGCGGTTGAAATTTCAGCCAAATTACAGGAAGTATCCCCGTTAGCGCCGATTCAAGCGGCTTCAACGGAGGTTTCAACCAATTTGGACGATGATAAATTCAAAGACATTATCAAGGCACTAAAACACCATATTTATATCGGCGATGTGTTCCAAATCGTGCCTTCGCGCCGCTTCAGTTTGCCTTGCCCGAATACGCTGAACGCTTATCGCCGCCTCAAACAGACCAATCCGAGCCCGTATATGTTTTTTATGCAAGGGGAGGATTTCACCTTGTTTGGCGCGTCGCCGGAGAGTGCGCTGAAATATTCGGCAAGCTCGCGCCAGCTGGAAATTTACCCGATTGCCGGCTCGCGCCCGCGTGGTTTTGATGCCTTTGGCAATGTCGATCCCGAATTGGATTCACGCTTGGAGTTGGAACTACGCCTCGATCAAAAAGAGCTGGCGGAGCATTTGATGTTGGTAGATTTGGCGCGCAACGATGTTGCACGCGTGTGTGAATACGGCACGCGCCGTGTGGCGGATTTAATGCAGATCGACCGCTATTCGCACATTATGCACTTGGTTTCGCGCGTGGTGGGCAAGTTGCGCGCTGATTTGGACGCGCTGCACGCTTATCAAGCCTGTATGAATATGGGCACGCTGACCGGCGCGCCAAAAATCAAAGCGATGCAGCTTATTTATCAGTTTGAACGCCAGAAGCGCCACAGCTATGGCGGCGCAGTGGGCTATCTTACCTCTGACGGTAATTTTGATACCTGTATCGTG
>JBHBXR010000106.1:0-4835 GCA_041795785.1 Mesocricetibacter sp. | reverse complement strand
GTCGTCGTTTGTTAATGCCGGAAGTACCGGTTGAAATGTTCGTTGATGCCTGTAAACAAGTTGTGAAAGCCAACGAAGAATGGGTTGGACCGTACGGCTCGGGCGCAACCTTATATTTACGTCCGTTTCTAATCGGCGTTGGCGACAACGTCGGTGTCAGCCCAGCGCCGGAATATATTTTCTCTATTTTCTGCTGTCCGGTCGGCGCTTACTTTAAAGGCGGGATGAAACCGACTAACTTTTTGGTTTCAGAATACGATCGCGCCGCTCCGCACGGTACAGGCGCAGATAAAGTCGGCGGTAACTACGCTGCCAGCCTTTATCCGGGCAAGAAAGCCAAAAGTAACGGATTCGGTGACTGTATTTATTTAGATCCGACTACACACACCAAAATTGAGGAAGTCGGTTCCGCCAACTTTTTCGGTATCACCCATGACAATAAATTCGTCACGCCGCTTTCCCCCTCCATTCTGCCGAGTATCACCAAATACTCACTGCTCTATTTGGCTAAAGAGCGTTTAGGATTGGAAGCCGTTGAAGGCGATGTTTATGTGAAAGATTTGGCACAATTCAAAGAAGCGGGCGCTTGCGGTACGGCAGCCGTTATTACACCGATCGGCGGCATCCAAAACGGTGATGATTTCCATGTTTTCTATTCGGAAATGGAAGTCGGTCCGATAACCAAACGCCTGTATGACGAATTAGTCGGTATTCAATTCGGCGATATCCCTGCACCGGAAGGTTGGATTGTGAAAGTAGAATAGTTTTATTTTACCAACTTAAAAATCGTTTTTTCGACCGCACTTTCACATTTTAAATGCAAAAGTGCGGTCGTTTTTTTGCTTAAGAACATACAAGTCAACTATTAGTTAAATGATATTAATCAACACGGCGCTTTCATTATCTTCCGTCATTTTGCCGATTTCAATTAATTCAATTCCCGCTTTTTCTACAACGGCAAAAACCTCCTGCTCCGCTTCCGGTTTAACGGCGATTAGCAAGCCGCCGGAAGTTTGCGGATCGCATAAAATGGCTTTTTGCAAGTCGGTCATTGGGGAAATTTTATGTCCGTAACTGTCGAAATTACGTTCGGTACCGCCCGGTATGCAGCCCTTTTCAATATAACGAACTACGCCGTCTAAGGTTTTGATTTTGTCGAAATACACTTCCGCCGTTAAATTTGACCCTTCGCAGATTTCGCTTAAATGTCCGAGCAAACCGAAACCGGTCACATCGGTCATCGCCGTGACTCCCTCGATTTCTGAAAACTGGCTGCCGACACTGTTCATTTGGCACATCACTTTCGTCGCCAAACCTTTATGTTCCGCTTTCAATTTGCCTTTTTTCTCCGCCGTGGTCAGCACGCCGATACCCAAAGGTTTGGTCAAATACAATTTACAACCTGCCTGTGCGGAAGCATTTTTCTTCACTTTTTCCGTGTTGATGATACCGGTCACGGCTAAGCCGAAAATAGGTTCAGGCGCGTCAATGGAATGTCCGCCGGCTAAAGCGATTCCCGCTTGTTGACAAGCAAAACGCCCGCCGTCCACAATGCGTTGCGCCACTTCGGCAGGCAGTAATTTAATCGGAAAACCTAAAATCGCAATCGCCATAATCGGTTTACCGCCCATAGCAAAAATATCACTGATGGCGTTAGTGGCGGCAATCCGTCCGAAATCAAAAGGATTATCCACAATCGGCATAAAAAAATCCGTAGTACTGATAATGCCTATGCCGTTACCGATGTCATACACCGCCGCATCATCTTTGGTTTCGTTACCGACCAGTAAATGCGGATCGATAAATTTTTCCATTTCGGTATGCAAAATATTTTCCAATACTTTAGGTGAAATTTTGCAACCGCAACCGGCTCCGTGACTGTATTGAGTCAAACGGATGGTATCCGTCACCGTTTCATTCAGTTCATGCTGAATTTCATTTAATGCTTGTTGGTTTTCCATAATCTTGTTCTCCGTTTAATCAAATTAGCCAAATTATACTCCGTTATGGTAAAGTGCGGTTAAAATTTTAATAGTTTTAGCATGATAAGATAATGAATAAACGTAAACGTCCTACTCTGCAAGATATTGCCAATCACCTCGGCATCACAAAAATGACCATCAGCCGTTATCTGCGTAATGCGGATTCCGTCGCTCCCGAAACGCAAGCGAAAATTGCGGCTGCTATCGAACAATTCGGTTATATTCCCAATCGCGCGCCGGACATTTTATCCAACGCCAAAAGCCGCGCCATCGGTGTGTTACTGCCCTCGTTAACCAACCAAGTATTCGCCGACGTATTGAAAGGTATTGAATCCGTCACCGATAAAGCCGGTTATCAAACCATGCTTGCGCACTACGGTTATAGTTTGGAAAAAGAAGAAAAACGCATTGAAAGTTTGCTTTCTTACAATGTGGACGGCTTAATTCTATCGGAAAACCATCACAGTGAACGCACTTTAAAAATGCTTGAAGTGGCTAATATTCCCGTCATTGAAATTATGGACACCAACGATGTGGGCATTCAGCAGGTTATCGGTTTTGACAACATTGCCGCCGCACAGGCGATGGTCGAAACAATCATTAACCGCGGGCATAAAAACGTAGTGTATTTTTCCGCCCGTATGGACAAACGCACGCAATTAAAAATGCAGGGTTATGAACAGGCTATGCGAAAACACGGTTGTGAACCTTACAGTTTAATTACCGAAGAACCCTCTTCTTTTACGCTGGGTGCGGAACAGCTGCGCCAAATTCTGCGTGAACGCCCTGAAACCGACGGCATTTTTTGTACTAATGACGACTTGGCAATCGGTGCTTTATTTGAGTGTCAGCGCTTGGGAATCAAAGTGCCGAAACAAATTGCTATCGCCGGTTTTCACGGGCATGATGTGGGGCAATCCTTAACGCCGCAGCTTGCCAGCGTTATCACGCCACGCTTGGAGATCGGCAAAACCGCCGCGCAGGAATTGCTCAACCGTCTCAACAATATTCCGCAACAAAGCAGCATAATCAATTTGGGTTATCATATTCATTTGGGTGAAAGTATTTAAGTTAAAAATTTGTGATACTGTTCACAAATTTATTACTATTGAGAACAATTCTTATTGATATTTTATTTTTTTCCGTTAAAGTATCCGCCTGTCCAGTCCATATCATTTATAAAAAGGAGCTTTAAATGAAAAAATCGCTTTCAACTGTTGCGTTGGCAATATCCGCACTGATTTCCACCGGTGCGATGGCAGCAAATGAAGTCAATATTTATTCTTATCGTCAACCTTACTTAATTGAACCGATTTTAAAAGATTTTGAAAAAGACACCGGTATCAAAGTCAATTTTATCTTTGCCGATAAAGGCTTGGTTGACCGCGTAAAACGTGAAGGCGAACTCAGCCCGGCGGACGTGTTGTTAACCGTGGACATCAGTCGTGTGATGGAAATCGTCAAAGCAGGTTTGGCGCAACCGATTAACAGCAAAGTATTGGAAAGCAATATTCCGGCGCAATTCCGTGATTCTAAAAATGAATGGTTTGCCTTAACCACCCGTGCCAGAGCGATTTATACCGCCAAAGATCGCGTCGGTAAATTACCGGAAGATTTCACTTACTACGATCTGGCCAAACCGGAACTGAAAGGCAAAGTTTGCGTACGTTCGGGCAAAAACGCTTACAATGTTTCCTTAGTTGCCTCTATGATCGCCAATGACGGCGAAGCCAAAGCAAAAGCGTTCTTGGAAGGTTTAAAAGCCAATTTGGCACAAAAACCGCAAGGCGGCGATCGTGATCAAGTAAAAGCCATCAAGGAAGGAATTTGTGATTACGCATTAGGCAACAGCTATTATTTCGGCAAAATGTTAGACGATGAAAAACAACGCAGTTGGGCGGAAGCGGTTTATATCAACTTCCCGCATCAAAAAGCGCAGGGTACTCACGTTAATATCAGTGGAGTTGCTATCGCCAAACACGCACCGAACAAAGAAAATGCGGTGAAATTGGTCGAATATCTCAGCGGCGATAAAGCGCAGCAGCTTTATGCGCAACTAAACCACGAATATCCGGTAAAAGCGGATGTTAAACCGTCCGATGTGGTACAATCTTGGGGTTCCTTTAAAGCGGATTCCATTGCATTGGAGAAGATCGCAGAAAACTACGATAAAGCACTAAAATTAATTGATGAAGTTAAGTTTGATCTTTAATTTTTCCTGATAGGTTATCTCGGGCGGCGTTGACCGCCCTTTTTAGGTTATTGATTTTGTTATCCCGTTTGTTTACTTTTGTCCGACTTCCCGCCAAACAAGGATTCAAAAAAACGTCGTTTTTTTTGACCGCACTTTGTATTACGCTTTTTTTCATTCTGCCGCTACTGGCAATTGTTTCCCAATCTTGGTTGGCGGATTGGCAAAATCTACGGCATTTATGGCAAACGGTTCTACCCGATTACATTTTAAATTCTCTGTTGCTATTATTCGGCACGATTGCGCTTAGTTTAGTCTTCGCTTTGCCTTGCGCTTGGATTGTCTCCAATTATCAATTTAAAGGTCAACGCTTGTTGCAATGGGTGCTTTGTCTGCCGTTGGCGATGCCCGCTTATTTAGTGGGTTATTTATACACGGATTTATTGGATTATCCTGGCCCCGTGCAGTCTTTTTTGCGCGACTTATTCGGTTGGACAAGCGTACAGGATTATTGGTTTCCGTCGATCCGCACCCTAAGCGGCGCCTGTTTTGTGTTGGCATTAGTGTTATATCCCTATATTTTTTTATTGGTTCGCATCGCTTTGTTGGAACAATCGGAAAACCTAATCCACAGCGCCAAAATTCTCGGCGCCAGCCCTTGG
>JBHBXR010000105.1:0-9716 GCA_041795785.1 Mesocricetibacter sp. | reverse complement strand
TAAGACGATTGATTTTTGCGTCTTTTCTTCCGGCGTGTAATTTGACGGTAGAGTATTAATAAAATCAAACTGCAATTCGCCTTGTTCGCTGATTCGATAACGTTTTATCAACGCTTTCCAAAATACATAAAGCAATACGAATGCGATTGGTGTGCCGACAAGCATCCATTCCAAAAAGGAAATGGAATAGCCGATATTTTCCAACGCGCCGACTGCAATCGCATTCGGTGCGGAACCGATAATGGTCGCCATTCCGCCGATAGAGGCGGCGGCAGGAATGCCCAATAATAATGCACGGGATAAGTTGGCTTTTTTATCTAAACTGGCAAAAATCGGGCTCACCGTGGCGATCATCATTGCCGTGGTTGCAGTGTTGCTCATCAACATAGACATGAGTGCGGTGCTAATCATCAATCCCCACAATACATAGCGCGGATCTTTACCGAACTTCGGCAGTAAGTGTTTCAGCAGCATAATATCCAACGCTGTTTTCTTCATAGCTTCCGCTAAGAAAAAACCGCCTAAAAACAACCAGATGACGCTGTCCGACCAGGTTTGTAAGTATTTGATGGCGTTTTCCGCATCACTTTTCCCCATAATCAGCACCAAAAAGCCGATAATCATAATGCCGACCGAAAAGGGCGGAATAGCCTCGGTTACCCACAAGCAAATCGCAAAGAAGAGAAGAAACAGTACGTAGTTTTGTGTTTGAGTGAAACTTTCGTCTGAGAGCAGAAATGCCATGAAGACGGCAAAGACAATAGAAAAGAGAAAGGATGCGACTTTTTTATGTCTCGCCAGTTCGAGAGGGTATCTCGATAATTTTTTTAACGAATAATGTATTGAGTCAGCCATTATAACCTCCATTTATAATCAAAGCCGTCCTTATTCTACTAAAAAAGAGTTATAAATAACGTGATCAAGTTCAAATTGTGAGAAATATATCTGTTTGTTTCTTAGACAAATAAATTGCATGGCATCTATCAGGGATTGTAGAAAAATATTGTGATATGATGAACGCAAAAATAATGTTAATTAAGATGATACCATGACCTCATTAACCCCCCGCTTTTGGGAACATAAATCTTTACTTGAAATGAACGACGCGGAGTGGGAAGCGCTCTGCGACGGTTGCGGCAAATGTTGCTATCGTAAATATTTACGCGGACGCGGCAAATACGAACGGATTTATTTCACTCGTGTCGCCTGCAATTTATTAAATTTACAAACGGGAAAGTGCGGTAATTATTCGCGCCGTTTTGAACTGGTGGACGATTGCACCAAACTGACCAAAGAAAATTTGCCCGAATTCAACTGGTTGCCTGCAACTTGTGCATACCGTTTATTGTATGAAAACAAGCCTTTATTTGATTGGCATCCGTTAATTTCAGGCAATTCCGATACGGTGAAACAGGCGGGAATTATGATTGCCGACGGCGTGCATGAAGAGGATATAATTGATTGGTTTGAATTTGTAATTGATGAAGATCACAAAACTACGTAAAAGCCATTGTGTTTATCGTTTGCTTGGTTACAATGTTTAGGAATATTTATGTAGTTAGGTGTAATAAATGAATACAATTTCCGAACAACAAAAACAACTGGCCGAAAAACTGGGCATTGCCGTTTCTCATTACGACCTTAGCGGTCAATTAAATTATGTCAAACCGGAAACCTTAGATTACTTTACTGAACTGTTCCAGCTTTCGGATAAAGTGCCGGCGGCGAAAGCCAAAAATCTCTTTGATGAGGTTTTGGTTATCAATGAAAACACACAGACAGAATATGATGTTGCACAATTCGTTCCGGCTGCCGCCGAGTTAGCGGCAAAAACATCGGTAAAATATCAATTAACCGATGAAAACGGAAAAAAACTGACATCCCAATCCGTCAGCCTTTCACAAAAAATTTCTTTGCCGGCGTTAAGTTACGGCTATTATGCGTTAATCATCAGTCTGAATAAACAAACCCACCGCATCCGTTTGTTGGTGCAACCGAAAACCGCTTATCAACCGCCCGTGTTGGAAGAGAAAAAAGCTTGGGGATTGAATATCCAACTGTACAGTTTGCGTTCCGAACGTAACTGGGGGATCGGCGACTTCGGCGATTTGCGTTATTTGATCGAAAGTGCGGTCAAATTCGGCGTTGATTTTATCGGCATTAACCCGTTGCACTTGCTTTATCCGGCGGTGCCTGATTGGGCAAGTCCTTACAGCGCCTCATCAAGACGTTGGTTGAATTATATTTATATCGATCTTGAAGCGCTGCCTGAATTTAAACTGTGTAAAATCGCGCAACAATGGGTCAACACTCAGCAGGAACGGATCGCACAATTAAGACAAGCGGATTTAGTGGATTATGAGAATGTCAGTCGCTTAAAACTGACTGCGTTGGAGCAGTTATTTGATTTCTTTAACCGCAGTAAATCGAAAAATATCATTGAGCGTCGCGGACAATTCAGCCGATTTGTAGAAGAACAGGGCGAGCCGCTGTTATGGCAAGGCTTGTTTAATGTGTTGGATACACAGGAACAAGAGGGTTTCCCTGAAGACGAAAATAAAATCGGTTGGTTGGGGTGGCGTGAAGAATGGCAAACCTTAACGGCTAAAAAGCGCAATGAATTACTGACCGAGCATCATTCTCAAGTGATGTTCTACGCTTGGTTGCAATGGGTGGCGGAACAGCAGTTAAACGAATTGGATCAACTTTGTCAACACTTAGGAATGCAACTGGGGATCTACGGCGATTTGGCGGTACAAAGTTCGAGAGGCAGTGCCGACGTATGGTCGGATTCTGAACTTTATTGCGTAAACGCCTCCGTCGGCGCACCGCCTGATCCGCTGGGGCCGGTAGGACAAAATTGGAATTTGCCGCCGTATAATCCGAGCGTGTTGAAGGCGCGCGGTTTCCAACCGTTTATTGATATGTTGCGTGCCAATATGCAGCATTTCGGCGTATTGCGCATCGATCATGTTATGGGCTTGTTCCGTTTGTGGTTGATTCCGGAAGGAAAAACGGCGGTTGACGGCGTTTATGTCCATTACCCGTTCGATGCGTTAATGGCGATTTTAGCCATTGAGAGTCAGCGCAATCAATGTTTAATCGTCGGTGAAGATTTAGGCACCGTACCGGACGAAGTGCGGTCGAAATTAAACGAGTTTCAAGTGTTCTCTTATTTCGTGTTGTATTTTGAACAACGCAATAACGAATATCCGAAAGCGGAAGACTATCCGTTAAATGCCTTTGCGACGGTCGGTACGCACGATGTGCCGTCTCTGCAAAGTTTTTGGCATTGTCGCGATTTGCAATTATTCGGTGAGTTAAACGTTTTGGGCGGCGATTTGTTAAAACAGAAATACGATCAACGTGTGGTGGATAAACAAGCGCTGTTAAATACCTTGCATCGAGATCAATATTTACCGCCGGATTATTACGGCGATGCGTTGTCCATGGCAATGCACGATAATCTTAATCGGGTTATTCACCGTTATTTGGCGGAAAGCCGCAGTAAATTAATCGGTGTTCAACTGGAAAATCTGTTAGGTCAGGAAGTGTCGTTCAATTTACCGGGCACCTCTTCCGAATACCCGAATTGGCAGAAAAAATTAGCCCGTCCGTTAGAACATATTTTTAATGACGACTATATTCTTTCGTTCTTCACTTTAATCAATCAAACGCGTAACCGTTAGAGAGGATGTATTATGACTAATTTAGTATCTCATTCAGCTATTAATGCTTTTTTTGAAGGCAGACATTCCGATCCATTCGCCGTACTTGGTATGCACGAAACAGATAATGGCATTGAAATCCGCGCCTTATTACCGGATGCTAATCGTGTATTAGTCATCGAGAAAGAAAATCAAACGGTGGTTTGTGAATTAGAGAAAATAGATGAGCGCGGTTTTTTTGCCGCCGTCGTGCCTGATACGCATGATTTCTTTGCGTATCAGTTACAAGTCTTTTGGGGTAACGAACAATATATTATTGAAGATCCGTACCGTTTCCATCCGATGTTAAGCGATTTGGACAACTGGTTACTGGCGGAAGGCTCTCATTTACGTCCTTATGAAGTATTGGGCGCGCATTTTATGGAATGCGACGGTGTTTCCGGCGTGAACTTCCGCGTATGGGCGCCGAATGCAAAACGGGTTTCCGTAGTCGGTGATTTCAACTATTGGGACGGTCGTCGTCATCCGATGCGTTTTCATCCGCAAAACGGCGTATGGGAACTGTTTTTACCGAAAGTGGCGCTCGGTCAATTATATAAATTCGAATTAATCGATTGCCACGGTCAGTTGCGTTTAAAAGCCGACCCTTATGCCTTTGCCGCGCAATTGCGTCCGGATACGGCATCTCAAGTCAGCGCGTTGCCTGAAATTGTCGAAATGACGGAAAAACGCCGCAAAGCCAACCAAGCGGATCAGCCGATTTCTATTTATGAAGTGCATTTGGGCTCATGGCGTCGTAATATGGAAAATAATTTCTGGTTGGATTACGACGAAATCGCCGATGAACTTATTCCGTATGTGAAAGAAATGGGCTTTACCCATATTGAATTTTTACCGCTTTCCGAATTCCCCTATGACGGCTCTTGGGGTTACCAACCGCTCGGATTATATGCACCGACCAGCCGTTTCGGTACGCCGGAAGGATTTAAACGCTTAGTGGAAAAAGCGCATGATGCCGGTATCAACGTGATTTTAGACTGGGTGCCGGGGCACTTCCCAAGTGATACGCACGGTTTGGCCGCATTCGACGGTACGGCTTTATATGAACACGCCGATCCGCGTGAAGGCTATCATCAAGACTGGAACACGTTGATTTATAACTACGGTCGTCATGAAGTCAGAAACTTCTTATCCAGTAACGCCTTATATTGGTTGGAACGTTTCGGATTAGACGGTATCCGCGTTGATGCGGTAGCCTCTATGATTTATCGAGATTACAGCCGTTCGGAAGGGCAGTGGATTCCTAACCAATACGGCGGTAAAGAAAATTTGGAAGCCATTCAGTTCCTGAAACATACCAACTACGTCATCGGTACGGAAATGCCGGGGGCGATGTCCGTTGCGGAAGAATCCACCTCGTTTGCCGGTGTGACGCTACCGCCTGAACACGGCGGTTTGGGTTTCCATTATAAATGGAATATGGGCTGGATGAATGATACCTTATCCTATATGGAATTGGATCCGGTTTATCGCCAGTATCACCATAATAAAATGACTTTCGGTATGCTATATCAATACACGGAGAATTTCGTTTTACCACTATCCCACGATGAAGTGGTGCACGGGAAATCTTCTTTGTTAGGTAAAATGCCGGGAGATGCGTGGCAGAAATTTGCTAACCTACGTGCGTATTATGGTTATATGTGGGGTTATCCGGGTAAAAAACTGTTGTTTATGGGCAATGAGTTTGCACAGGGTCGCGAATGGGATTATCAGGAAAGTTTGGATTGGTTCCTGTTGGATGATTTCCTTGGCGGCGGCTGGCACAGCGGTATGCAAAGACTGGTGAAGGATTTGAATAAAACTTACCAAAAACAGACCGCACTTTATGAACTGGATTGCAAACCGGAAGGGTTTGAGTGGTTGGTTGTGGATGATAATCAAAATTCCGTTTTTGCCTTTGAGCGTCGCAGTAAAGACGATGAACGTGTTATCGTGGTCAGCAACTTTACGCCGGTTCCGCGTGAAAATTATCGTATCGGGGTGAACGTTGCCGGAACTTACGAGGAAATTCTGAATACGGATGCCGAATCTTACAAAGGTTCGAATGTCCGCAATGAAGGTGACATTGTCACGGAAGAAGTTGAAAGCCATAATAAAGCGCAATCCATCGTGATTACGGTGCCGCCGTTGGCAACGGTGTATTTAAAATTAAAAGAGTAATCTTACTCTTCGGTGAATCCTCTTGTTGTGTGGGATGGCAAGAGGATTTGATGATCAATTAGCTATTATTATTTACGTTTTTATTTTTTATTATGCTACAAGTTAAAACAGGAAAACCTTATCCGTTAGGTTTTTCACAACAAATTTTAGACGGACAACGGGGTGTAAATTTTTCACTTTTTTCTTCACAAGCGACAAAAATCGAGCTCTGCCTTTTTGACGCAGAGAATAAAGAGAAACGTGTTGAAATGCACCGTGGTCGTCATGACATTTGGCACTGTTGGATTGCCGGAGTAGAAGTAGGGACACAATACGGTTATCGAATTTACAATGAGAATGACCCGGCGTTTTGTAATCCGAACAAATTGATGTTGGATCCCTATGCCAAGGGGGTCATCGGTAAACCGGATTTAAGCACGGCGCAAGCGCGTTCTTGGTTTTTATTGTCGGATCCACGTGATAATGCGCATTTGGCGCCAAAAGCGGTGGTTGTAGATGAAAGCTTTGATTGGGAAGACGATAACGCACCGCAACACGCTTGGACGGATTCCATCATTTATGAATTGCATGTAAAAGGCTTTACCAAACTGCATAAAGAGCTGCCGCCGGAAATTCGCGGCACTTATGCCGGTTTGGCGCATCCGACGGTGATTGCTTATTTGAAAGAGCTGGGTATTACCGCTGTGGAATTGTTGCCGATCAATTATTTTATTAACGAAGTCCATTTGCAGGAAAAAGGATTATCCAATTATTGGGGATATAACCCGTTGGCAATGTTTGCCGTTGAGCCGCGCTATGCGATTACGGATAATCCGTTAAAAGAATTTAAAGAAATGGTGAAAGCGCTGCATAAAGCGGGGATTGAAGTCATTTTGGACGTCGTTTTCAATCATACGGCTGAATCGGAAAAGCACTTCCCGACCTTTAGCCAGCGGGGAATAGACGACCATGCGTATTATTGGCAAAACGAAAGAGGATATTATTTTAATTGGACGGGTTGCGGTAATTTATTGAACTTGTCCCGTCCTCATGCCCGTCGTTGGATTGTGGATTGTTTGCGTTATTGGGTGGAAGAATGCCATGTGGACGGTTTCCGCTTTGATTTGGCAACCGTGTTAGGCAGAGATACGCCGAATTACAACCCGCAAGCGCAATTGTTTGAAGACATTGCCAATGAACCGAGTTTGATGAAATGCAAGTTGATAACCGAACCTTGGGATATGGGTAACTTCGGTTATCAGTTAGGTAATTTCCCTGATTATTTTGCCGAATGGAATGACCGTTTCAGAGATGATATGTGCCGTTTCTGGCTGTGGAAAAGCGGCGAATTAGGCGCTTTTGCCGAGCGTATTGCCGGCTCCAGTGATATTTTCAAAAAAGGGGAACGTTTGCCGCATTCTTCGTTGAATTTTATCACTGCGCACGACGGTTTTACGTTGAGAGATTTGGTCAGTTATAACAATAAACACAATGAATCCAACTGTGAACAGAATCGTGACGGACGCAATGAAAATTACAGCTATAATCACGGCGTGGAAGGTTCGACCGAACCGATTGCCGAACCGCAAAAAAGTGCGGTCGAAAAAGCGAGACTTTTATCCAGTTGCGGCATTATGACCAGTTTATTATTATCTAACGGTACGCCGATGATATTGGCTGGAGACGAATTCGGCAATACGCAGTACGGCAATAATAACGCATATTGTCAAGATAATGGTACAACTTGGCTAAAATGGAGTGAATTCAATCAGGAACTGTTCTATAATATCAAGCAAACGATTGCGCTTCGTAAAAAAATAAAGAGTTTAACGGATGGTAAATGGTGGTCTGACGCTAATGTGCGATGGATGATGGCAGACGGTGATTCGATGCACATTGACGATTGGTATAATCGTGACAGCAAATCATTGCAGGTGTTACTGGACGACCAATGGCTTTTGTTAATCAATGCAAAAGCCGAACCGCAGATTTTTTCCTTACCTAAAGGAAAATGGGAAATGTCTAATGACATGAGTCGTAATAATCAAAAATTCGAAAATCAAATAGAGATAGATGATTTAGCTTTTTGCGTATTACATAAACAGTGATAGTGACAAAATTGGTTTTGTCGTGGAGTTAATAAATGGAGGATGTTATGAGCAGTAGCATATCGAACTTACCAAATAAATATGAATTAGTAAAAGATACCTTGGTGCTTATTCTCGCAGGAGGTCGGGGCTCGCGACTTTACGAATTGACAGATAAGCGTGCGAAACCCGCTTTATATTTCGGCGGCAACCGTCGTATTATCGATTTTGCTTTATCCAACTGTATCAATTCCAATTTAAACCGTATCGGTGTTGTTACCCAATATGCGGCACACTCATTGTTGCGTCACTTACAAACCGGTTGGTCATTCCTACCGCAAGAGCGCGGCGAATTTATCGACATGTTGCCGGCACGTCAACAAATTGACGACAGCACTTGGTATCGCGGTACTGCCGATGCGGTATATCAAAACATGGCGATTATCCGTAATCACTATCAACCGAAATATATCCTGATCTTAGCCGGCGACCATATTTATAAAATGGATTACAGCCAAATGTTGTTGGATCACGTTACAAGCGGTGCAAAATGTACCGTCGGTTGCATCGAAGTGCCTCGTGAGGACGCTAAAGAATTCGGTGTGATGGCGGTTAATGAAAATCTGAAAGTAAAATCTTTCGTAGAGAAACCGCAAGATCCGCCGGCGATGATCGGTAAACCGAATTCTTCCTTGGCATCAATGGGTATTTATATATTCGATGCCAATTACTTATACGATGCATTAGAGCGCACCGTAAATACACCGCAAACATCTCATGACTTCGGTAAAGACGTGCTTCCGATGGCATTAGCGGACGGCGTTCTTTACGCCCATCCGTTTGAGCGTTCTTGCATGGGACGTAATACGGACGGCGCAATCTACTGGCGCGATGTGGGAACATTAGACAGCTTCTGGCAATCCAATATTGATTTGGTTTCTGAAGAACCGCAATTGGATATTTATGACCAAACTTGGCCGATTCGCGGTAATCCGACGCAGACTTATCCGTCTAAATTCTTCTATAACCGTCCGGATTGTAAACATGTGGATAACTCATTGATTTCCGGCGGTTGCGTGATTCGCAATTCTTCCATCAGTTATTCCGTCTTGTTTGACCGCATCAAAATCAATGACGGTTCGGTAATTGAATATTCCGTTGTGTTGCCGCAGGTAACAATCGGTAAAGACTGTATTTTACGCCGTTGTATTGTGGATCGTCATTGCGTCATTCCGGACGGTATGCAAATCGGTGTGGATTTAGATCTTGATCGTCAACGTTTCAGAGTCAGTTCCGGCGGTGTAGTATTAGTTACCCAAAGTATGTTGAATAAACTGAAAGGGGAAAATAATGAACTGCCGTCTGAGAAACATTTAGACTAAGAAAATTAGCCAAGGAAATACGGTGTTAGCTCTAACGCCGTATTTGTTTTTTATAGATTTTGTAAATATTGTGAGAGTTATATGAAAGTATTGCACGTTTGTTCCGAATTATACCCGTTGTTAAAAACCGGCGGATTAGCCGATGTATTGGGTGCATTACCGGCAGCCCAAAAAGAAATCGGTGTTGATGCGCGTATTTTAATTCCTGCTTATCCGGCAATTTTAGCGGGTATTCCGCATACGGCAGTGGTGGCGGAGTTCAACACTTTTGCCGGCTATGTGGTTTTGCGTTACGGCGAATATAACGGCGTAGGCGTTTATTTAATCGACGCGCCGCATTTATATGCCCGTGAAGGCAATCCGTATCACGATCCTTG
>JBHBXR010000104.1:0-5225 GCA_041795785.1 Mesocricetibacter sp. | reverse complement strand
AAATTTGAGATTTTAAGTTACTGTGATTAAAACGCCATTCGCATTCCTTCAAATACAATTCAAAATGGGCTTTAGGAATACCGTTAAACTTGCGTAAATGACGTTTAGCTTGGCTCCAAAAATTCTCAATTCCGTTAATATGGTTTTGTTTTTCTGCGAAGTGGGTACTGTGATTGATGCGAAAATGATTAAACTCACTCACATCAAGCACATCATAGCTTCGGTAAAAATCGGTGTAAACAATACTGTCGGGCTTCACCTTTTCTCGAATAATCGGTAAAAGTGTCGCAGATTGCGTATTCGGGACAACGACGGTATACACCTTGCCGTCACGTTTTAAAAGCCCGAATACGGCGGTTTTACCCATAGCCCCACGACCTCGTTTACCTTTGCGGGCACCGCCAAAATAGCTTTCATCGGCTTCAATTTCGCCATCAAACATCTCCATATGCGGGCTGTTTTGATAGATAAGTAATCGTAGACGATGGAAGTAATAGGCAGCGGTCGTTTTGTTTACATTTACCAACTCAGCCGCTGTTCGAGCAGTGACACCTGCTACAAACAGCTCAATGAGTTTACTTTGTTTATGCTGACTTAGACGACTTTTTCTCATTTGGTTATCTTAACCTAAATAGAGTTTTTAGTCGTTATCTAGGACAGCCCCTTATTTTTTGCCTATTTGGTTAAATCCAAACGGTAAACGGCAAAGCCGGTTTCATCATTACCAACAAATGTCATCGGATATTGTGCCTTTTCCGCAATAAAAGCTTTGGCTTTATCACTCGGAGAAGTTTCAAAACGCACATCCAATTTGCTTGAGGTTTTGATTGGGGCGATACGCCAGTTCTTATCCGCACTCGGGCTGACCTGTCCTTGCGCTTTACTTTCCGTTGTAATGTAGTTTGCCAAAATTTGCCGGTTTTCATCCGGTGCGGCAAATACAATGTGCTCTTCACCGGTGCCGGGGAATTTATTACCGTAAGCCCGATAATTATTGGTCGCGATTAGAAATTCCGCTTTCGGATCAACCGCCTTACCGTTGAAAGTTAAATTCACCACGCGTTGCGCGTTATCGTTAATCAGCTTACATTCGCCGTCATAACGTGCCGGCTGGGTTAGATCATATTGATATTCCACGCCGTCAATAACATCAAAATTGTAAGTACGGAAACCGTCCCAATCCAGTAAACTTTGCGGTTTATCACTGCTAGGATCGATTTGTTTGAACATTCCTGCACTACATTCCAGCCATTCTTTCAGCTCTGCGCCCGTCACTTTCACCACAACCAACGTGTTCGGATAAAGATATAAATCCGCCGCATTACGGAACGTTAATTCACCTTTATCCACTTCGGTATAACCGGAAGGATCATTCTTGCGTCCGCCTGCTTTAAACGGGGCGCCGGCACTTAAAACCGGAATTCCCGCTAATTCCGGCAGGTTTTTTACTACATTTTCCACATAGGCTTTCTGTGCCTGATTAACGATTTGAATAGTCGGATCATCCTGCACTAGCGCTAAATAACTGTACATATTATCCGAGGCTTTGCCTATCGGTTGCGCTACAAATTTACGCGTCGCTTCATGTACCGGTTGCAATAACGCGGTAATTTCCGGATGGTTTTCGACTGTCGCTGCTTTTTTCTCTGTGTCATAAATCGGACGTAATGCCGCCGTCCCATTAATAACCGCCCATTTACCCTCTTTCTCGGCTAAGGTTAAATCGATTACGCTGATATGATTTCCCCAGTAACCCGCCATGCTTTCCGGTATGCCTTTTACTGTTCCCTTAGCAATATCCGCATTCGCTGATTTGGCAAATTCTTTATGCGGAAACAGACGATGTGCATGACCGAAAATAACGGCATCAATCCCTTTTACATCCGCCAAATAGAACGCACAGTTTTCCGCCCCATCTTTATAAGGCTCGTCGGAAGGACCGGTATGTGCCAACGCAATGATAATATCCGCGCCTTCTTCTTTTACAATCGGCACATATTTTTGTGCGGTTTTCACAATATCACGCGCTTCTACTTTCCCCTCTAAATTCGCTTTGTCCCATACCATCACTTGTGGCGGTACAAAACCGATATAGCCGATTTTCACCGTTTTTTTCGTGCCGTTTCTATCCACAATTTCTTTCGACTGGATAAAATAAGGTTGGAATACCGGTATATCGGTACCCGCCCGCACAATATTGGCGTTAATAATCGGGAAGTTTGCCTGTTTAACCGCATCGTCCAAATACGGCAAGCCGTAATTAAACTCGTGATTACCTAAAGTACCGACATCGTATTTCATGGCATTCAATACTGCGACCGACGGTTCAAACTTACCTTCTTTTGATCCGACAGCCGCTTGATAATCCGCAATCGGGTTGCCTTGGATTAAATCACCGTTATCCACTAATACACTGTTTGTCACTTCTTTACGCGCCTGTTCGATCAAAGTGGCGGTACGAGTGAAACCGAACTTATCCGTCGGCGCATCTTTGTAATAATCAAAATCCGTTAAAAAACTATGAATATCCGTCGTTGCGATAATCCGTAGCAGTGCCGTATCCGACTTAGGAGACAATGCCCAACTGTAGTGATTGGAACCAAGTACCAACATCGCACCCGCTCCTATTTGTAAAAAACGTCTTCTGTTCATATTCATAATTAAACCTCTTAATACTGTTATTGTGCCGCCAACTGAATAATTTTTAACGTCAGCTCGCAGGATTTCACGAAGGAAGGAATAGGTAAAAACTCAAACTTCGAATGAAAATTATGTGCGCCGGTGAAATAATTCGGCGTCGTAATACCTTTTACCGACAACGCCGCACCGTCCGTGCCGCCTCGCATCGGAATCACTTTCGGTTGTACTTGAATTGCTTCCATCGCCTTAAATAACAAATCAATGGAACGGCGATCATCGGTTAACGTGTTGGCAATATTACCGTAAATATCGGTAATGCTACATTCCAAGCGGGCGCGCGGATAACGCTGCTGAATTTCGTGTACTGCCTGTTGGATGAAGGCTTTACGTTGTTCAAAGGCGGCTTTGTCAAAATCACGCACGGCAATTTGTAACGTTGCTTGACTGTAATTCGCCTCAAAGCGGTTAAACCACCAATAACCCTGCTTATGTTCGGTGCATTCCGGCGTCTGTTCGCGATCAAACAAAGCAATTAAATCCTGCGCGACTAAAATCGGATTGAGCAATACGCCTTTCGCCGACATCGGATGGGCGGTCACCCCTTGAATAGTGACAGTGGCGGCGGGTGCATTAAAATTCTCATAAACCACTTCGCCCAATTCGCAGCAGTCGATAGTATAGGCAAAATCCGGTTTAAAACGGGTTAAATCCAGCAGCTTGGCTCCGCGTAACCCGATTTCTTCATCGGGAACAAACGCGATATAAACGTCACCGGTAGGAATATGTTGCGTTTTGATTAAGGAAAGTGCGGTCATAATATTGGCAATTGCCGCTTTATTATCCGCCCCCAGCACGCTGGTGCCGTCACTGAAAATAATGTCCTGATGCAAATAAGGCAAAATTTCGGGGTGTTCCGCCACTTTCAGCCAAATGTTTTCTTTCTCATTCAGCAGAATATCCGCGCCGTCGAAAGTTTTAATTTGCGGGGAAATATGCGGTGATAAGGCGACATCCACCGTATCAAGATGCGCCACAAACCCAATCGGCGTCGCATTCTCTACCGTTCCTTTTAATAGTGCGGTAACGTTGGCATGTTCATCAATGGCGACATCCTGCAAGCCTAAAAAAATCAGTTCCTCGGCTAACAATCTTGCCAGCTGCCATTGCCCTTCGCTGCTCGGCACTTGTTTTTCGGCGGCTCTACTTTGGCTGCTGATCGCCAAATAGCGGAAAAAGCGCGCAGTAAGTTCTTGTTGTAAATCCATAGTTTCTCCTTTGTATGCCTAAATCAATTTGTTGTTATTGTCGCTAAGCCCGTTGTCAGACTTGAAATCACTTTACATCTTATTATAATCACAGACAAATAAATTTCGCGTTCAATGCCGTCAGTTTGCGAATAACAACAAAGTGCGGTCGGATTTTTCATTGTTTTGCACGCTAAAAAACACCGATTTTTTACACCGCACTTTGATACTTTTTATAAATACAGGATAAAAATAATGGATAAAAAATTAGTACGGGTTGCCGCCGGTATCATCCGTAACGAATTCGGACAAATTTATCTGACCCAACGTTTGGAAGGACAGGACTTTGCTCAATCCCTTGAGTTTCCGGGCGGAAAAATCAACGAACAGGAAACGCCGGAACAGGCGCTGAAACGGGAACTGGAAGAAGAAATCGGTATTCATGTGCTGAATGCCGCTATGTTTGAACAGTTTTTATTCGAATATCCGAAAAAAATTATCCATTTCTATTTTTATTTGGTGGAAGAATGGATCGGCGAACCTTTCGGACGGGAGGGACAAGAGGGCTTTTGGATTGCGCAAAGCGAACTGGACGCCGGACAATTTCCGCCGGCAAATGCAAAGTTAATTCAGCGCTTATTAGCCGAAGTGGAAATCTGACTCACGCAAAGGACAACAGCCCCGATTCGGGGCTGTTGCGTTAGTTTTAATTGGAATATTGACGAATCGCGCTAACCACTTCCTGATCCGCATAAATGGATGCCACTGCGTCTTTGAATGCGGCGTCCAGCACGTTCTGAATTTCATCGTTATTGGCATTAAATGCGCCTTCCGTCGTGCGTGTCGCCCCGATATTTTTAGTAAAATTGCCTCTTGCACCCTGTACATTAATGTCTAACTGCACTCGTGCGCTGATTTTATAGCGTAAGTTTCCCTGATCCACTTTGGCATAAAATTCTTTAATATTTACCATCACATTGGTGTTGGACGCGTTAGGTGCGCCAAGGCGAACGCCTTTACTGTTTAAATCCTGTTGAACGACCTGTTTGAATAATGCGACGACATCAGGAGAAGCGGTTAACTTAAACAATGAACCGTCACGCACATAGCTTGAAACTTCCGGTTGGCTGCGCATATCGCGGGCGGCAACATTCACAACGGCGTTTTGGTTGTTTACGTTAAATGTCGCCGTCGGCGCCGGTGCGGTAAAAGTCAATGTGTTGCTCGGTGCGGTTTGGCAGGCGGTTAAGAAAGTGCCTGCCGCCAATAAAGTTAATATTTTGTTAAATAATTTCATTGCTTTTCCTCTGTTTTAGTTGAAAATAAGGTATCCTTATTTTT
>JBHBXR010000103.1:0-3701 GCA_041795785.1 Mesocricetibacter sp. | reverse complement strand
TCAAAGCTGTATGCTGATTTTAGTGGATACGGAAACGGAGCAACAAGATGTCACTTGGCAGCAATTTTTTCCTTCCGGTCCGCGTGCGTTTTTACCTCTTGCACCGACGCAAAGAGGCAATCAGGCTTGTTTGGTGTGGTATGACGAACCGAGCGAAATTCGCCGTCTGAAACAGCTTTCCGCTGAAAAATTGACGCAAGAGATCGAGCTGGCCTTCCCCGCCCGTTTGGGTAAAATCAACGTGCAATGCGCCGATAGTTTCGAACTGACCCGCCGTCACGCGCAGGATTATTTTAAAGACGGCATCGTCTTGGTGGGCGATGCGGCGCATACCATTAATCCGCTTGCGGGGCAGGGTGTAAATCTGGGGTTTAAAGATGTCAAAGCCTTGCTGGACGTCACCCGCCAAGCCTTAAAGTGCGGTCAGAATTTGGCGGATTTTGACGTGTTGTCGCGTTATCAGCGCAAACGCCAAGCGGACAATTTAATTATGCAAACCGGTATGGATGTATTTTACAAAGCCTTTAAAGAAGATATTCTGCCGCTGAAAATTGCGCGTAACATTGCCTTAATGGCGGCGGACAAAGCCGTTTTGCTCAAAAAACAAGCGCTGAAATATGCGTTGGGGCTATAATTAATGTCGGCGCAAGTGCTTTCACTCACGCCGACAATCTCAACATATTAATCGAACATCCGTACAACGGCGCTGGTTTTATCGGTTTAAATATTCCTTCAGTTCACCAAGCGCCTGCCGCCCGTCAGCAACGCCTAAATCATACATCGCCTGCACTTTAGCAAGATCTTTTTCCAACCGTTTGATCGGTAAAGTTTTTGACGGACGGATAACAAAAATGTCTTTATTGTCGTGCAAACGAATAATGTCCTCCACCGTTTGATTGTAATTCATATAACGGCGATTTAGGCTATTGACTAAATTCGGATATTTTTTATAAAACAAATTAAAAATAAACGGATTAGTTTTGCTTTTACGGTAATCCAACGGACGAGTGAGAATAACGATAATTTTGTCATAACCCAGTTGACGACACTTTTGCAACGGAATGCTGTCGGCAATACCACCGTCCAAATATTTCTTCCCGTTAATTTCCACTATTTTTGAGACAAAAGGCATTGCTGAAGTGGCGCGGAATAATTCCATTTGCGCAAACACATCACTGATTTTGAAATATTCCGCTTCACCGCTTTCCACATTAGTCAGGGTGACATAAAAATCAATTTGGGATTCGGCAAACGCTTGTTGATCGAAAGGATCCAACGTAAACGGCAATTCATAAAACGCGAAATCCTTATTTACGATGTTACCCGTCGTCAACAAGCTGTGCATTCCCATATAACGTTTGTCGTGCAAGTATTGTTTGTTATAGCGAAGCGCCCGTCCGCGCTGCTTGGACGGAAAATTCGCCCCGAACAACGCACCGGCGGACACGCCCAGAATACCGTCAATTTTAACGCCTTCATCCAAAAACACATCCAATACGCCTGCGGTAAACATTCCCCGCATAGCGCCGCCTTCCAGTACCAATCCTATTTTCATCTCGCCCTCTTTTATTCACTCTTTACGCAACGCATCTTACAATAATCATAAAATGTTTTTCTTGATCCAAATAAAAAAGTGCGGTCAAATTTGACCGCACTTTTTACTGTCTCGCAACATTATTTCGTATAACGTCTGAATACCAATGTCGCATTGGTACCGCCGAAGCCGAAGCTGTTTGACATCACGGTTTGTAAACCGGCGTTTTCTTTGGTTTCAGTTACAATGTTCATCCCTTCCGCTTGCTCGTCAAGGGTTTCGATATTGATACTCGGCGCAATAAAATCATTGTGTAACATAATTAAGGTGTAAATCGCTTCATGCGCACCTGCCGCACCTAACGAGTGACCGGTCATGGATTTGGTGGACGAAATCGCCGGTTTTTGTTCACCGAATACGGCTTTAATCGCGCCCAACTCTTTCACGTCGCCTACCGGCGTAGAAGTGCCGTGTACGTTGATATAGTCAATCGGCGTATCAACTGTTGCCATCGCCTGTTTCATACAACGCTCCGCACCCTCACCGCTCGGCGCCACCATATCATAACCGTCGGAAGTCGCGCCGTAACCGACGATTTCCGCATAAATTTTTGCGCCGCGAGCCAGTGCGTGTTCCAATTCTTCCACCACAACCACGGCACCGCCGCCGGAAATAACGAAACCGTCGCGGTTTGCATCGTAAGCGCGGGAGGCTTTTGTCGGCGTATCGTTATATTTGGTAGAAACCGCGCCCATTGCGTCAAACTGTGTCGCACCTTCCCAGCATAATTCTTCCGCACCGCCGGCAAAAACCACATCTTGTTTACCCAACTGAATTAATTCCCACGCATGACCGATACAGTGGGCGGAAGTTGCACAAGCGGAACTCAAGCTGTAGTTTACGCCGCGAATTTTATAAGGCGTTGCCAAACAAGCGGAAACGCTGGAAGCCATAGTTTTGGTCACCGCATAAGGACCGATGGCTTTCACGCCGCGCGGTCCGCGCGCCGCATCACAGGCCGCCACTTGGTTACGCGCCGAACCGGTTCCCGCACCGATAACCAATCCCGTACGTTCGTTTGAAACCTGTTCTTCCGTCAACCCCGAATCTTCAATCGCTTCTTTCATGGAAAGATAGGCATAAGCCGCCGCATCACCCATAAAACGGAAAATTTTACGATCGATTAATTCCGCCGGATTTAACTTGATTGTTCCTGCCACATGGCTGCGCATTCCCACTTCCACGAACTCAGGCACAACTTCAATACCGGATTTACCTGCTTTTAATGATGCCAAAACTTCTTCTTTATTGTTACCGATGCTTGAAATCACGCCAAAACCGGTAATTACTGCTCTTCTCATATGGATTCCTTATGTTTTAAAGAGATAAATTTCGCCTTACAACTGTTAGCTGAACGCTAATTTACTATGAAATCAGAATATTGCAAGCATTAATTTAAACATTCGACCAGTACGCAACGCTTATTCTTCCAAGGCTTTGCCCTCTTGAGCGGATTTGCGTTATGATAATAAGCAAACGTTTACAGTCAAAGGTAGCCAAATCAAATGTTTAAAGTCAGCCATGCGAATATTCATTTTAATCGGGACAACACGCCCGTTTCCGAACAATTCGACGATGTTTATTTTTCTAATCAGGACGGTTTACAGGAAAGCGAATATGTGTTCCAACAAGGCAACCGTCTGTGGCAACGCTGGCAGGACTTTTCACAGCCGCATTTCGTCATTGCGGAAACCGGTTTCGGCACGGGATTGAACTTTTTTGCCGTCACCACGCTGTTCCGTGACTTTCGCCGTCAGCATCCCGAAGCGCCGCTCAAACGCCTGTTTTTTATTTCTTTTGAAAAATATCCGTTACAACGCGAGCAACTGAAAACCGCACATCAAGCCTATCCGCAATTTTCCGATTTAGCCGATCGACTACAGCAATATTGGCTTGAACCTATTGTCGGTTGCTATCGTTTCCATTTTGCCGAAACCACACTCGATCTTTGGTTCGGCGATATTGCCGACAATCTGCCGCAGTTGGGTGATTACATGGCGAATAAAATTGACGCTTGGTTTTTAGACGGCTTTGCACCGAGTAAAAATCCGCAAATGTGGAACGATGCGCTCTATCGGCAAATGTTCCGCTACACCAAACCGCAAGG
>JBHBXR010000102.1:0-13685 GCA_041795785.1 Mesocricetibacter sp. | reverse complement strand
CCAGCGATGTACGGGATCAACTTAAAATACCGTTTCCCAATGTTATGTGCAATGTGCTTGTGCGGCGTTAATCTGCGGTTTCAGCGGCGTGTTAGCCGGCAGTATCGGCGTAGGTGGTTTACCGGGTATTTTATCGATCCAACACCAATTCTGGGCAACCTTTGCGGTGGCAATGTTAGTGGCAATCATCGTACCGATTGCATTAACAATGGTGGTGTACAAACGCAAAGCGTTGAAGGGCGAAGTGGAATAATAGCGTGGGGGGCACACTTGCCCACCTAAATTATGATAAAACTCTGATATAAGGAAAAAACAATGAAATTAGAACATATTGCAATCTATGTACAGGATTTAGAAAAAAGCAAAGAATTCTTTGTTAAATACTTTAACGCTGTGCCAAATGAAAAGTATCACAATCCACGCACAAATTTAATGACTTATTTCTTAACTTTTGAAGGTGGAGCTCGCTTAGAAATTATGACACGCCCTGAGCTTCAAGATATGGAAAAACATGTATTTAGAACAGGCTTAATCCATTTTGCGATGCAATTAGGCTCAAAAGAAAAAGTAGATGCTCTGACCGAACGATTAAGAAATGATGGTTATCAAGTCTTCAGTGGACCAAGAACAACAGGTGATGGGCATTATGAAAGTTGTATTTTAGACAGTGAAGGAAACTTGATTGAGCTTGTTGCGTAGAGTAGGTGTTCTTACCCTCTTTAGATGAAAAGGTAATATAAAAATGAACAACAAAAACTGGTGGCAAAACGGGGTAATTTACCAAATCTACCCAAAATCATTCCAAGATACGACAGGGAACGGCACGGGCGATATTCAAGGGATTATCAAACGTCTTGATTACTTACAAACTCTTGGCATTGACGGCATTTGGATTACGCCGATGTACGTGTCGCCACAAATTGACAACGGCTACGACATTGCCGATTACCGCAATATTGACCCAAGTTACGGCACGATGGCGGATTTTGAGCAACTGATTGCCGAGGCACACAAACGCAATATCCGTATTGTGATGGATATGGTGTTCAACCACAGTTCTACCTTCCACGAATGGTTTAAGCAAGGCGAAGATCCAAACAGCCCATACCACGACTACTACATTTGGCAAGAACAACCGACTAACTGGAAATCGAAATTCGGCGGTTCGGCGTGGAAATGGTCGGATAAAGCGCAAAAATACTATTTACACCTGTTCGCCCCTGAACAAGCGGATTTAAACTGGGAAAATCCGACATTGCGTGCGGAACTGTTTGATATTTGCAAATTCTGGGCGGAAAAAGGGATTGACGGCTTGCGTTTGGACGTGGTGAATTTGATTTCCAAACCTGAAAAATTTGAAGACGATTTTGAAGGCGATGGACGCCGTTTTTATACGGACGGTCCGAAAATTCATCAATACTTGCAAATGTTGAACCAAAATGCGTTAACCCCGTTTGGCTTGATGAGCGTGGGTGAAATGTCGTCTACCAAATTGGAACATTGTCAGCGATATGCCAATTTAGACGGCACGGAATTATCCATGACCTTCAATTTCCACCATTTAAAAGTGGATTACCCAAACGGCGAAAAATGGACGTATGCCAAACCGGATTATGTAGAATTGAAGTCCATTTTCAACTACTGGCAACAAGGTATGCACGGCAAAGCGTGGAATGCGTTGTTTTGGTGCAACCACGACCAACCGCGTATCGTTTCCCGTTTTGGCGATGAAGGCGAACTTCGCACCACCTCCGCGAAAATGTTAGCGATGTTGCTGCACGGCATGCAAGGCACGCCGTATATTTATCAAGGAGAAGAGATCGGGATGACCAATCCGAATTTTGCCACCATTGAAGAATATCGTGATGTGGAAAGTTTAAATGCCTATGCGGAATTAAAAGAAAAAGGCGTAAGCGAAGAGCTGATTATCAAAATCCTTGCACAAAAATCCCGTGACAATTCACGCACACCGGTGCAGTGGGACGGCTCGAAAAATGCCGGTTTCTCCACAGGCACACCTTGGATTGACGTCGCGCGCAATTACCATGAAATCAACGTAGAACAAGCGCTTGCGGATAAAAATTCGGTGTTCTATACCTATCAAACCTTGATTGCCTTACGCAAAAAGTTAGCCGTGCTGACCGACGGCGATTATCAGGACTTATTGCCGAACCATCCGTCCGTTTGGGCGTATCAGCGTCAAACGGCGACGGAAACTTTGACGGTCATTGCCAATTTAAGTGCGGAAACACAGTCGATTAACCTGACTCCGCAAGGCAATGTGTTGTTGAATAACTATGCGGAGCTGGCACAGCAAGCGGGCGGCGTGGTGCTGAAGCCGTATCAGGGAATCTATTTCCTTGCTTAAACAGCACATAGCATAATTCATCTAAATACCTGTTTCTGAAGTACTCAAGATTCAGGTATTTTTATGATGAAAAAAGTGAAATATTCTCCCTAATATAAGGAACTCTGCGGAATAGTCTTAATTCCCCGCCCAAACCACTATCACCTTATCGCCGTTCAGTTCACGGCTGAAAGCAAAATAGTTTTCCGTATTCAAAGTAGTATGCGTGCCTGCACCTACTGCAGGATGTAATTTACGGAACAGGCTGAGTTTTTGCCAATGGCTCAGCAGGTTTTGTGTTTCGCTGTCATTCTTAATTGCCTGCCAGTTCATATCGGAGCGGGTGCCTTGCATTGGGTCGGAGCCGGTCGGGCCAAATTCGCGACCGCTTTCGTCACCGTAGTAAATTTGCACCGCTCCGGATGCCAACAACAACAAATTTGCGGCGGTTTTTTGTTTGACTGTATTACCTTCGCTATCCGTATGGAAGAACAAGCGGGTGTCGTGCGACGAAAGATAACTGAGCACGTTAAAGTCCTTCAATTTGCCGTTCATTTCCTGATAGACCGGCTCAATGTGGGCGAAACAATTCAAGGCGCTTTTTGCCTGATCTTGAAAATCAAAATTAATCATCGCATCAAAACCGTTTTGATAGTAATCGCTCTGGTGTACGCCGTGTCCCCAAGCCTCACCGGTCATCCAAAACGGTTCGCCGCTGCTTTCTTGTGGGTTTTCCGCTTGCCATTGGCGTAAGGCTTTATCGGCACTTTGTTTAAGTTGTAACCAAGTGGATTTTTCCACATGTTTGGCGGTATCCACGCGGAAACCGTCCACGCCGTATTTCCGCACCCAATCGGATAACCAAACAATCAGATAATCGCGCACTTTGGCATCGGGCAGATGCTGTGCGTTAGTTTGTTTACGTTGAAAAAAGGTCGGTAAATTGACCGCACTTTCGCTTTCGGTTTTCAAATCCGGCAGGGCGGCGAGGGACATTTTTAAGTCGTCGAATTTCGGACTGTCGTAATCGCCGATATCGGAACGCACCCAATCTTTCCCCCACCAGTTTTGCCAGCCTTCTTTGCTGCCGAAATTGATGTAATCGTTGAAACTGTGCCAGTTTTGACCGCGTTTCGGCGTCCAATCCGTCCATTTTTCACCGAGGGTTTGTTTAATGTCATCACCTTTCAGATAGAGCGAACCGAAGCCGAACGCCTGCATATCGGCAAGGGTGGCATAGCCGGTATGGTTCATCACCACGTCAAAAATCACTTTCATGCCGCGTTGATGCGCCTGTTGAATGAAATTTTTCAGATCTTGTTCCGTGCCCATATTGGCATCGATTTTCGTCCAGTCTTGATGATAATAGCCGTGATAACCGTAATGCGGGAAATCGCCTTTACTGCCGCCGCCGACCCAACCGTGCATCTGTTCGAGCGGCGAGCTTATCCAAATCGCATTGATGCCGAGCTGTTGCAAATAATCCAGTTTCTGCGTTAAGCCCTGTAAATCACCGCCGTGGAAGGTGCCGATTTCCTGCATTCCGTCTTTTCGCCGTCCGTAATTGTGATCGTTTTGCGGATTGCCGTTATAAAAACGGTCGGTCAGAACAAAATAAACGGTGGCGTTCTTCCAATTAAAAACAGGTGTTTTTGCGACCGCACTTTTGTCTTGTTTATCCGTCACTTTTTCCAATAACAATAAACCTTCGGCATTCGCATCGGGCATCAAAGTGACTTTACCGTTTTTCACTACGGCGGTTTTGCCCGAATAAAAATCCCGCACGGTTTCGCCGTCGGCAAAAGTTTGGTTTACATCAATTTGCAACGGTTGTTTGTTCCATGTCGGGCAACTTTTTAACGCCGGTTTTGTATTATCAGGCAGTTGTTCCACGCTAATCCGCAAGGTAGGCGTGCCGCTGCGGGTATCGATCTGCGCTAAATAATTGCCGTCGCGGAACAGACGAATTTGCGGAATTTCCCCTTCGCAGGGAACTAAGGAAACCGTTTGGTTTAGTTTCAACGCGCTTTGCGGCTGATAACATTGATTACCCGATTGAAATTGTAACGGATAATTCCCTTTGCCTAGCTTAGCCTGCGCTTGGAACAGTTGTTTTTCCACGTTATCGTTAAAATCAGGAAAATGGCTGTGTTGCCAAGGTGCCGCCATTAGGCTTGATGAACAGAACAACGATAAATAAAGAAGATGTTTTTGCATGGAAATACCTCGTCAGCAAAAGTGCGGTCAGTTTTAGCGGAGAAATATAAATCGAAACGATGACGTAATTTCAGTTTGTCGGTGTGGATTTACGCGCTGTTGTTGGCGAGAGGCGGAACCTGTGTCCGCCTTTGTATAAAACCGACAAACCGATAAGCGTGAGGGTTAGCCTTTCACCCCGCCTGCGGTTAAACCGCCGATTAACCAGCGTTGCGCCAGTAGGAACACTACTGTAATCGGAATGGCGGATAACACTGCGGCAGCGGCAAAATCGCCCCACAAGTAGTTTTGCGGATACAAATACTGTTGCATTCCCACCGCTAAAGTGTAGCTGTCCACATCGCGTAATAACAGGGAGGCGACCGGCACTTCCGTGATGGCGGCGATAAAGGACAAAATAAATACTACGGCTAAAATCGGCACGGAAAGCGGTAACAGAATCAAACGGAACGCCTGCCAAGGTGTTGCGCCGTCAAGGGATGCCGCTTCTTCCAAAGAACCGTCGATGGTTTCAAAATAGCCCTTAATCGTCCAAACGTGTAAGGCGATACCGCCCAAATACGCGAAGATAACGCCGGCGTGCGTGTTCAAACCGAGGAACGGCACATATTGTCCCAAACGGTCGAATAAAGCATATAACGCCACTAACGACAACACGGCAGGGAACATTTGGAAAATCAACATACCTTGCAAAATGGTTTTCTTCCCTTTGAATTTCATCCGTGCGAAGGCGTAGGCACAGGTGGTGGAAAGGGTCACGATACCGATGGAGGTAATGGTCGCCACTTTAATGGAATTCCATAACCAACGTAACACCGGGAACGGCGGCGGCGTGACGGTGCCGTCAGCGTGTACCACGTCAAACCCTAATGCCGCCTGCCAGTGTTCCCATGAGATTTGTTTCGGAATCAAATCGCCGATCGCCAAGTTGCCCGGACGCAAAGAAATACCGATAACCATTAAGAGCGGGAACACAATCAGGGAAATAAAGGCGATTAACAATAAATGGGTCGCCCATAAACGGTAGCGTATTGATTTAGGTTGTACGATAGCCATAATTCTCTCCTAATATCCTTAATCCAGTTTCATTTTTGTGGCTTTGATGTTGAGTAACGCCAAACCGCCGACTAACAGGAAGATGATGGTGGCAATCGCCGCCGCCAAGCCGAAGTCTTGCGTACCGCTGCCTTCAAAGGCGATACGGTAGGTGTAGCTGACCAGTAAGTCGGTGTAACCCGCCGGTGTGGTGGTACCGATCATATCCGGACGACCGTTAGTCAATAATTGAATTAACACGAAGTTGTTAAAGTTGAATGCGAAGGAAGCAATCATTAACGGCGTTAACGGTTTCAGTAACAACGGGAAGGTAATTTTGCTGAAATTCTGCCAAGTGGATGCGCCGTCCATAGCGGAAGCTTCATATAAATCGGACGGAATGGCTTTTAATAAACCCATACATAAAATCATCATATACGGATAGCCCAACCAAGTATTGACGATAAGAATCATGGACTTGGCTAAGAACGGATCGTTAAACCATTCCGGGCTGATGCCGAATAAATGATTAAGGATCATATTGATTTCACCGAAACTTTGGTTAAACAAGCCTTTGAAAATCAGAATCGAAATAAAGGACGGTACGGCGTAAGGCAAAATCAGTAATAAACGGTAAACCGCTTTTCCTTTTAACGCTTCCCATTGCACCACGCAAGCAAGCACCATACCGAGAATAACGGTGAACACTACGGTTAAAAGAGAAAACAACACCGTCCAAATAAAGATTTGTACAAACGGTTTTTGAATGCCTTCGTCAGTAAAAATTTTAATAAAATTCAGCCAACCGACTGAAACCGTATAGCCCGGTTCCAAAGTTTCGCTCAGCCAATCGCCGCTCTCGTTGACCGCCTGGAAAAAACCGATTTCATCGTTGGCGCGATAGAGTTTTCCGTTTTCATTATTGGTTAATGTATTGTTTTCACTGTTGAATTGATAACGCGGTTTTTGTTCGGAGAACTGACGTAAGGAACTCATGGTTAATTCGTTGCCGTTCGGTAACAGAACTTTCATGGCTTGTAACGTCGCGCGGTTTTGCGTAATGACTTTTAACGGCGCCGCTTCGCCTTCAGGTTCAGTTTGCTCGCTGACCTTCACTTGATCGGCGGTTAATTGGATATTGTCGGAAACGAAGTATTGTCCGCTGTTTTGGTTGTATAGCGCAATGCGATAACTGTTATCGCTTTGCGGAAACAGTTTGAAATCATATTTATCACCGGCAAAGTAGCGTTGCGCAGTTAATACGGATACGGCACGCTCAAAAGCAAGTTGATTGGTTCCGCTGTAATTGGTAAAAGCAATACTGATAGTGGCAATCAAAGGGAATAAGATGAAAATGAACATCCCCGTAATGCCGGGATAGACATAACGCCAAGCATAGACTTTGTCGCTGCTGAAAACATAAACGCCGGAAGTGAGGATCACCAGTGTTAAAATGGCGAACAGATATTCCCCTTGTGAATACATTAACACCACTAAATATAAATCAATCAGCAATACGGCAGCGGCAATAAGATATTTTAACCAGTGCTTGGATTGTGATTTCGTTTGAGTAAGGGATTGTTGCATAAAAAAACACCTCGAAAAGTTACCGCACTTTGGCATTTACCGACAAAAACCTGCTTATGTCAGTAGGAATTAAACGGCACGGGAATCCCCGTGCCGATTGATGATTAAAAATTACTGCTGTTTTTGGATACGCGCGCGGGCATCGTCTAAAGCTTCTTTCACGCTTTGACGACCGCTGACCGCATTGCCGATTGCCGCTTTTTCCGCATACCAGAAAGCAACGATTTGCGGAATATTCGGCATGATTTCACCGTTTTGCGCATTTTCCATAGTGGCGGCGATACGCGGATCTTTCGCCAATTTGTCTTGATAGGATTTCAATGCCACAGCGCCAAGCGGTTTGTCTTTATTGACGGTTTCCAAACCTTCATCGGTCAAAAGATAGTTTTCCATAAATTCAACCGCTAAATCTTTATTCGGGCTGGCGGAGTTAATACCGGCACTTAACACGCCGACGAACGGTTTGGCTTTTTGACCGTTTAAGGTTGGTAATACCGCTACACCATAATTGATTTTGCTTTTCTCAATGTTGCCCCAAGACCACGGACCGTTGATGGTTAATGCGGTGTCGCCTTTATTGAAAGCCGCTTCTGCGATAGCGTAGTCCATATCGGCGCTGATAACTTTATTTTTCACCATATCTACTACGAATTGTAGCGCTTTTTGTGATCCCTCGTTGTTCACGCCGATGTCGTTAGTATCGTATTTGCCGTTTGCAAATTTAAATACATAGCCACCGTTAGAAGCTACCACCGGCCAAGTAAAATACGGTTCGGACAGGTTCCACATAATGGCGTTTTTCTTGTCTTTTTTGAGTTTCGCATCAAGCTCAACAATCTCTTCCCAAGATTTCGGCGGGGTAGGTACCAAGTCTTTGTTATAGATTAACGATAGGGATTCGATAGCCACCGGATAGCCGATGATTTTGCCGTTGTAAGTTTCCGCATCCCAAGCGAAATCTACGAATTTATCTTTAAACTCTTTGCTTGGAGTTAATTCTGCCAATAAGCCCGCTTGTGCATAGCCGCCGAAACGGTCGTGCGCCCAGAAAACAATATCCGGACCGTCACCGGTGGAAGCGACTTGTACGAATTTTTCTTCCAGTTTGTCAGGATGTTCAACCAATACGGCAACACCGGTATCTTTTTCAAATTTTTTACCGACTTCGGCAAGTCCGTTATAGCCTTTATCGCCGTTGATCCAAATAACTAATTTGCCTTCGGTCATTTTTGCCATGACTGAAGTGGATAAAACCAAACCGGCTGCGGCAGTTAAAGTGAATTTAATGAATTTGTTTTTCATAAGATGAACTCCTTGTTAAATGAAAGGGAATAAATAGATTTACGCCTATTATTAGTGCCCCAAATTATGGATAAATATTTTGTTTTGTTATCCTCCCCCCGACTACTCCCTCTGCCCGAATAGCGCCTCAAAACGGTGTTTTGAGGCGGTTTTGTGATCTCGGTCACAAAATTTTAAAGCAAAAAATAGATCTGGATCACAAAAAAAGACGCTTTTAATTTGAACAATGTTTTTTGTTTGAATTTTAATCAGGGAAATCTAATCCCTAAAAAAAGCGTTAAAGGAGGATTTTTTCTATATAAAGATAAGCCATCATACGCACCAAATCCATATATGTCAGCAAAGTAAATTATTTAAGAGGTTTATTATGGCGAATGTCTCGTTACGTAATGTGTGTAAATCTTACGGCAATGTGCATATTTCCAAAGATATCAATTTGGAAATTAATGAAGGGGAATTTGTAGTGTTTGTCGGCCCTTCAGGCTGTGGTAAATCGACTTTGCTGCGTATGATTGCCGGTCTGGAAGACATTACTAGCGGTGAGCTTTATATCGGTGAACAGCTGATGAATGACGTACCTCCGGCGAAACGCGGTATCGGTATGGTGTTCCAGTCCTACGCGCTTTATCCGCATTTGGACGTGGCGGAAAATATGTCTTTCGGTCTGAAATTGGCGGGGGTTGCCAAATCCGAGCGTGATCAACGGGTAAATCAAGTTGCTGAAATCTTACAGCTGGCGCATTTATTGGAACGTAAACCGAAAGCCTTATCCGGCGGTCAGCGTCAACGTGTGGCGATTGGTCGTACCTTAGTTTCCCAACCGCAAGTCTTTTTACTTGATGAACCGCTTTCCAACCTTGATGCGGCATTGCGTGTGCAAATGCGTGTCGAAATTTCGAAATTACACAAAAAACTCAACCGCACGATGATTTACGTTACTCACGATCAAGTGGAAGCGATGACCCTTGCAGATAAAATCGTGGTGTTAAATGCCGGCGGCATTGCGCAAGTGGGTAAACCGTTGGAGTTATACCATTATCCTGCCAATCGTTTTGTGGCAGGCTTTATCGGTTCGCCGAAAATGAACTTCCTGCCGGTGAAAGTCACTGCAGTAGAAAAAGAGCGGGTGCAAATCGAATTGCCGGACGCCAACCATCATAATTTCTGGATCCCGGTGTCAGGACAGGGCGTTAAAGTGGGTGAAAACCTGTCGTTGGGTATTCGTCCCGAGCACTTGGTTCCGTCGGAACAGGCGGAAGTCAGCTTGCACGGATTCGTTCAGGTGGTGGAATTATTAGGTAACGAAACCCAAATCCATTTGGAAATTCCGGAAATCAAACAGCCGACGTTAATCTATCGTCAGAACGATGTCGTGTTGGTAAACGAAGGTGATGAAATGAACATCGGTATCGTGCCTGAACGCTGTCATTTATTCAAAGAAGACGGTACCGCTTGTCGCCGTTTATTTGTCGAGAAAGGCGTGTAACAAGGAACAAGACGATGACTGTTTACTCTGCCGAATACCAACCGCAGCCCTATGTACAATTAAAACATCCTGATTGGGCGGAAAGTGCGGTCATTTATCAGGTCAATATTCGGCAGTTCACGCCCGAAGGCACGTTTAATGCGTTCAAAGCCCACTTGCCGCGTATAAAAGCGTTGGGCGCGGATATTTTATGGTTAATGCCGATTCACCCCATCGGCGCTGAAAAACGTAAAGGCGGACTGGGTAGTCCCTATGCTGTACAGGATTTCTACGGCGTGAATCCCGAGTTCGGCAGCTTACAGGATTTAAAAGCGCTGGTTCGGGAAATTCATCGTTTGGGGATGTACGTCATTTTAGATTGGGTTGCCAATCATTCCGCTTGGGATAATCCGCTGACAAAATCCCATCCGGAATGGTATCTCAAAGACAAACAAGGCAATTTCCAACCGACACCTTGGTTTGATTGGGATGATTCGATTAAATTCGATTATTCCAATCCCGCTGTTCGTCAATATATGACGGAAGCAATGAAATATTGGGTCACGGAAACCGATATTGACGGCTATCGTTGCGATACCGCCGGATTTTTACCCGTTGAGTTTTGGGACAATGTCCGCGCGGAACTGGATAACATCAAGCCGGTGTTTATGTTGGCGGAATGGGAAAGTCGGGATCTGCACCGTAAAGCCTTCGATATGACCTATGCTTGGAGCTTATGGGATAAATTGGTAGCGGTGGCAAAGGGGCGAAATTTCGAACAACTTGTCGAATATATTGCTCATGATGTCAATACCTTTCCGCGTGACGCATATCGGATGACCTTCGTGGAAAATCACGATAAAAACGCTTGGGAAGGCAATCAATATCTTAATTTCGGTGATGCGTTGGCGGCAGCGACCGTGACAACGGTGGTGATTAACGGTATGCCGTTGGTTTACGGCGGACAGGAAGCCGGCTTGGCACGCTCATTAAAGTTCTTCGATCGCGATACTATTGAGTGGCAACCCCATCCCAATACACAGCTTTATCAGAACTTATTCGCCCTGAAACATCAAAATCTCGCTTTGCGTAACGGCAAAAGGGGTGGTGAGATGATTCGGATTAAAAACAACGCGGACAACGTGCTGTCTTTCTACCGCGAAAGCAACGGACATCGTGTTGTTGCGATAATTAATTTTACCGAGAAGAAAACGAACGTTTCTCTGCAATGCGCTGATATTAGCGGGCAATATACAGATTGGTTTAAACAGCAGAATTATACACTGGCGGATTCTGCTGAAATTGAACTGGAACCTTGGGGATATCTTGTGCTATCCCAAACAAATTAAGTTTATTTAACCTAAGTAAGAAAGAGAGGTCTCTTATGAAAATTCAAAAAACACTTTTAGCAGCTGCAATCGGCGGTGTGTTGTTTGCAAGCAGCGCATCTGCGGTGGATTTCCACGGTTATGCCCGTTCAGGTATCGGTTGGACATCGGGCGGTGGTGAGCAAAGCGCATTCGCGGTTAACGGCGGCGGCTCCAAATACCGTTTGGGTAACGAAAGCGATACTTATGCGGAACTTAAATTAGGTCAGGAATTATTCAAAGAAGGTAACCAATCCATTTACTTTGATACAAACCTTGCTTACGGTGGCGCATTGCATAAAAACGACTGGACGGAAACCAGCCCAGCGTTACGCGAATTAAACGTACAATTTAAAAACTTTGCCGAAGGCGTATTACCGGGCGCCACATTATGGGCGGGTAAACGTTTCTATCAACGTCACGACGTGCATATGAACGACTTTTACTACTGGGATATTTCCGGTCCGGGCGCAGGGATTGAAAATATCGATCTAGGTTTCGGTAAATTGTCCTTAGCAGTTACCCGTGATACCGAGGCGGGCGGTGCATTTACTTATTACTATGATCACGCTAAAAAAGCTTGGGTGAGCGATCGTTCCGCACAACAAGACGTTTATAACGACATCTTCGATATCCGTTTGGCGGATGTGAAAGTCAGCGAAAACGGTAAATTGGAGTTCGGTTTTGACTACGGTAATGCGCATAAGAAAGACAATGCACATTATACCAATGACCAAGCGACTAAAAACGGTTATATGTTCACCGTAGAACATACGCAAGGCAACTTCTTCGGCGGTTTCAATAAATTCACCGTACAATATGCCAAAGACTCCATGACCTCTTGGAATAACGGTCACGCTCAAGGTTCATTGGCAAGCAATAAAGGCGATATGTTGCGTTTAATCAACCAAGGCGTTGTTCAAGCCTCTGACAAAGTCGAAGTAATGTACGCATTAATTTATGAAAAAACAGACTTAGACAATAAACAAGGCAAAACTTGGTATTCCGCCGGTGTTCGCCCGATGTATAAATGGACGAATACGATGAGTACCATTGCGGAAATCGGTTATGACCGCATTAAAGATCAAGCTAGCGGTAAGAAAAACGACTTAATGAAATACACCCTTGCCCAACAATGGCAAGCGGGCAGCAGCATTTGGGCACGACCTGCAATTCGTGTATTCGGTACTTACGCCCATTGGAATGATAAATTCAACACGGAAAACCGCACAAACTTAGGTTATAAAGCCAAAGACGGCGAATTTATCGCCGGTGTGCAATTCGAAGCTTGGTGGTAATTCACCGGCAGTGTGCTGTCCGCATTATGCGGACAGCTTTATTCCCCTAATTTTTTAAGAGGTTAATATGAAAAAAACAGTTAAATTTTTGACCGCACTTTTATTGGCTAATATGTTTGTTGTTTTGCCAAGCTCGGCAACGTCTCCGATTCATATTAACTCTACAACATTATCCCAATTAAAATGGCAGGACATTCCTTTTTCCCAAACGGTTAAAACCACGTTGTCCGAACAACAAAAACAGGCGTTTACCGCTGCATTTGCCGGTGTGGAGAGTCCGATTGCCGCCTATCGCATCCCGGCGAATCAAGGCACTTTGGAAATCGAAATTATCAGTCCGATTGCGGATGAGCAGGTTTTTGTGCCGAGTGCCGTAGTATTGGATGCGCAATTTAATGTCGCCGCTGTTTATCCGTCAGCGGAATTCAAATTTTATGAAGAACGCGGGATGCAGCCGAACCGTTTTGCCGCTGAGTTAAATTTAACACCGGCAGCTAATCAGAATTATATTTATCTGTTGGTATATACCACCCAGCAGGATCTTGCCAAAACCACTATGGTGCCGCATCCGGCAAAAACCTATGCCAAAGCCACCGGCAAACAGCCGCCGGCGTTAAACGATATTGAAGTAAAACACAGCCTGAACGGGCAAATCAGCATTAATGTAAGCAATGCGGATGGAACCCGTTTTATCGGCTTGCCAACCACCGTCTTTTCTTCTGATAAAGCCGCCAAACCGGCAGAAAATAATGCACAGGTTGCGCAACCGGTTTCCGCTGTCAATCAGACTAAAGCGGTGAATACGCCGGTAGATAAGGATACGGAAGCTTATTTTAACCAAGCGGTTACTAAGGCATTAAAAGCAGGTGATGTCAATAAAGCGTTGAATTTGGTCAATGAAGCGGAAAAACTGGGTTTAACCTCGCCGCGTCAGATCTTTTTAAAACAGGTTTCCTCCAAATAATAACAAGTCGTCTTTTTCATTAACTTTTCGCCACCCTGTCCGGTGGCTTTTTTTTCCGTAAGATTTATACTGAAAAAAACACTAAGTAAGGAGATAACAAATG
>JBHBXR010000101.1:0-4390 GCA_041795785.1 Mesocricetibacter sp. | reverse complement strand
GCCGAAGCGCTTTCTTTTGAAGGCAATGATTTACTTGCCATGAGTGAAAAAGAGAAACAAAAATTGGTCGGTGCGGAAGTTTCTATGATTTTCCAAGATCCGATGACCAGTTTAAATCCGTGCTACACCGTCGGTTATCAGATTATGGAAGCCTTGATGGTACATCAGGGCGGCAGTAAAAAAGCCAGACGCGAACGTACCATTGAGTTATTGCGTATGGTGGGCATTCCTGATCCCGAATCCCGTTTGGATGTGTATCCGCATCAACTATCCGGCGGGATGAGCCAACGGGTAATGATTGCCATGGCGATTGCCTGTAAACCGAAACTGTTGATTGCCGACGAACCGACGACGGCGTTGGACGTGACGATTCAAGCGCAAATTGTAGATTTGTTGTTGGATTTACAAAAACAAGAGGATATGGCACTGATTCTGATTACGCATGATTTGGCGTTAGTGGCGGAAGCGGCGGATCGCATTATCGTTATGTATGCGGGACAAATCGTAGAAGAAGGCAAAGCGGAAGAAATTTTTACCGCACCGCAACATCCCTATACACAGGCGTTGTTGCGCTCCTTACCGGAGTTTGCGCAGGAAGGCAAATCCCGTTTGCAATCGCTGCAAGGTGTCGTACCCGGTAAATATGACCGCCCGACAGGTTGTTTGCTCAACCCGCGTTGTCCTTACGCTACGGATCATTGCCGTCAGGCGGAACCTAAATTACGTCGTTCGGCGGATCGCCAAGTGAAATGTCATACACCGTTAAATGCGCAGGGAGAACCAAGTTATGTCTGAACAATTAAAACCGGTTCCGCTGTTAAATGCGGTGAACCTGAAAAAATATTATCCGGTGAAAAAAGGGTTGTTTGCCCAAACAAAAACCGTAAAAGCACTCGACGGTGTTTCCTTCTGTTTGGAAAAAGGTAAGACCTTGGCTGTTGTGGGGGAATCGGGGTGCGGTAAATCAACCCTTGGACGTTTACTGACGATGATTGAAACACCGACAGACGGCGAGCTTTATTATAACGGTCAGAATTTTTTGGTAAATGACGGCGAAACGCAGAAATTACGCCGTCAAAAAATTCAAATCGTGTTTCAAAATCCTTACGCCTCACTCAATCCGCGTAAAAAAATCGGAACGATTTTAGAAGAACCGTTGGTGATTAATACGGCTCTTTCCGCACAAGAACGCAAAGCGCGCGTATTGGAAATTATGGCGAAAGTTGGTTTACGCGCGGAATTTTACGACCGTTACCCGCATATGTTCTCCGGCGGACAACGTCAACGCATCGCCATCGCGCGCGGGTTAATGCTTAATCCCGATATTGTAGTGGCGGACGAACCGGTTTCCGCGCTGGATGTATCCGTGCGGGCACAGGTGTTGAACCTGATGATGGATTTACAAAACGAGCTCGGTTTGTCTTATGTGTTTATTTCCCACGATTTATCCGTTGTGGAACATATTTCCGATGAAGTGATCGTGATGTATTTGGGACGTTGCGTAGAACAAGGTACGGCAGAACAGATTTTCAGCCATCCGCGTCACCCTTATACGCAGGCGTTATTATCGGCAACACCAAGACTCTCGCCCGAATTGCGCCGTCAACGGATCAAACTGGAAGGCGAACTGCCGAGTCCGCTTAACCCGCCGAAAGGTTGCGCGTTCCACGCCCGCTGCCGCTTGGCAACCGAACGTTGCGCACAGGAACAGCCGTCGCTAAAAACCTATTCGGACGGCACGAAAATCGCTTGTTTTATGGTGGAATAAGGCAGTAAGGACAGTTAAAATGACGCTCTTTTCGACCGCACTTTTTGCCGATCGATAAATCGGTGTGAAAAGTGCGGTCGCTTTTTTGATTATTTTCTTAATTTAACCCATTCGACTATATGTTCTGCGCCTTTCGTCAATACTAAATTCGCCCGTTCACGGGTCGGCAGGATATTTTCCCTCAAATTCAGGCCGTTAATGTTGTCCCAAATATTGGAAGCGGTCGCAACGGCTTCCTGTTCGGATAATTGCGCGTAATGTTTAAAATAGGAATTCGGATCGCTAAAAGCGCCTTTGCGAAACTTCAGGAAGCGGTGGATATACCATTGCTTTAATAAGTCTTCTTCCGCATCCACATAAATGGAAAAATCGACGAAATCCGAAACGAACATTTGACTGGTTTTGCGATTGCCGGTTTGCAACACGTTCAACCCTTCCAAGATCAGGATATCGGGCTGATCGACAATATCGAATTGATCCGGAATGATGTCATAAGTTAAATGGGAATAAATCGGAGCACTAACATGGGGTTTGCCCGATTTAATATCCGCCAAAAAGCGAATGAGCTTGGGCGTATCGTAGGAAACCGGAAAGCCTTTTTTGTGTAATAAATCGTCTTTTTGCAGTTTTTCCAACGGGTATAAAAAACCGTCGGTGGTAATAAGATCCACTTTGCGGAGATGCGGCCAGTTGGACAGTAACGATTGCAAAATCCGCGCGGAAGTGCTTTTACCTACCGCGACACTGCCCGCAATGCTGATAATATAAGGTACTTTGGGATGTTGACCGCCGAGGAAACGATTGAGCACGGTTTGTCGGCGTAAGTTTTCTTCAATGTAGTAATTAATCAAACGGGTCAGCGGCAAATAAATAGTGCTGACCTCGTCTAACGAAAGCTCTTCATTGATACCGAGCAAGGGTTTTAGGTCTTGCTCGGTCAGTTTCAACGGCACGGATTTGCGCAACTCTGCCCATTGCTGACGATTGAAGATCAGAAAAGGGCTGAGTTCGTTTGAAATAGAATCTGGAATGGTTTGTATCACAATAGGATCAGCCTGAAAGTTATAAAAATCAGGGCAAACTATACCACTATAAAGCGGAAAAAACGCATAAAAATTTAGCAAAAATAGTTAAATTTATTATGAAGATCCCTGTTTTTGCTTGATTATTAGTCGAATAATAAAAAAAATAAGCTTTTTTGGAAAAAATACTTGTCAGCGATAAAAATTTCCCTATAATACGCCTCACTTGCTTACGTCGCCGACTTAGCTCAGTAGGTAGAGCAACTGACTTGTAATCAGTAGGTCACCAGTTCGATTCCGGTAGTCGGCACCATTAACGTAGACAGGCTCATTCATTTTGTGGAGGGATTCCCGAGCGGCCAAAGGGGGCAGACTGTAAATCTGTTGGCTCAGCCTTCGAAGGTTCGAATCCTTCTCCCTCCACCATTCTTTAAATGAATTTGATGGGACAGATGAATTTAGGACTGCGGGCATCGTATAATGGCTATTACCTCAGCCTTCCAAGCTGATGATGCGGGTTCGATTCCCGCTGCCCGCTCCAAGCAAGCGCTGATATAGCTCAGTTGGTAGAGCGCACCCTTGGTAAGGGTGAGGTCGGCGGTTCGAATCCGCCTATCAGCACCACTCATTATTTTCTATCTTCATCTTTTTTCCTTAAGATAAATTAGTATATAGATTTTTAAATTTGGTTAATATGGTAGAATGCCATCTTGACCATATTTGTTCGAATGAATGTTTTGAACGGAAACAGTTTAAAATGTAGTTCATAAATGAACTAAATGGCAATATAATAGGCTTTTACTCTAAACCTCGTAATACACCTGTATTGTGAGACTTCTATCAACAAAGGAAACTTTACAATGGCTAAAGAACAATTTAATCGTGGCGATAAAGTCCACGTAAACGTAGGTACTATCGGTCACGTTGACCACGGTAAAACAACCTTAACCGCAGCAATCACTACCGTTCTTGCGAAAAAATTCGGTGGTGCTGCGCGTGCGTTCGACCAAATCGACAACGCACCGGAAGAGAAAGCGCGTGGTATTACCATCAATACCTCACATGTTGAGTACAACACTGCAACTCGTCACTATGCACACGTAGACTGCCCGGGACACGCGGACTATGTTAAAAACATGATTACCGGTGCGGCACAAATGGACGGTGCAATCTTAGTAGTAGCAGCAACAGACGGTCCGATGCCACAAACCCGTGAGCACATCCTTTTAGGTCGTCAGGTAGGCGTACCATACATCATCGTATTCCTAAACAAATGCGATATGGTAGACGATGAAGAGTTATTAGAATTAGTTGAGATGGAAGTGCGTGAACTTCTTTCACAATACGACTTCCCGGGTGATGACACCCCAATCGTACGTGGTTCAGCGTTACAAGCGTTAAACGGCGTGCCGGAGTGGGAAGAGAAAATTCTTGAATTAGCAAACCACTTAGACAACTACATCCCGGAACCTGAGCGTGCGATTGATAAACCGTTCTTATTACCAATCGAAGACGTATTCTCAATTTCAGGCCGCGGTACCGTAGTAACAGGTCGTGTTGAGCGCGGTATCATCAAATCAGGTGAAGAAGTTGAAATCGT
>JBHBXR010000100.1:0-21369 GCA_041795785.1 Mesocricetibacter sp. | reverse complement strand
CTTGAACAACTACAACGGTTACGTTCGCAATCCGCCTCAAATAACGAAAAAAAAAACGTTGAACTGAGTGATGTCAACCCGCTTAACAAAACGCCCGCAAAAGTGACCGCACTTCCGGTGGTTTCCGTTCCGCCCAAAGCGGATAAAAATAAATCCGATTTACTCGACCGTTTTATTAATTTAGCCACACAACAAGAGCCGATATCTACGGTATCAAACACAGTGGAAAATACGCTTGAAAATGAAACCGATGATGAAGAAACGGACGCGACGGAAAACAATTTGTCGGAAACGTACCGCTGGGAATGGATTAATCCTGAAATGGCGCAAGATGAAAGCGGTATCCGCCCGTCGGATATAAAACAAGCGATTTTGCAGGAAAAAACACCCGAAGTAGTGGAAAAAGTTATCCGTTTGGCGGAAGAACAAGACAAATGGAGCAAAACCGTCGGACAATTGGCACTGGAAAATCTCAGATTAATCAAACAAATTGCCCTTAACTCCGTTGTATTGGCTCAATCCGATACTCATCTGAAATTAGGGTTACGTTCCGCTCAAGCGCATTTGAATAAGGAAAGTGCGGTAGAAATTTTACAGCAGGCGTTAACCGAGCATTACGGTAAACCGATTCAATTGGAAATCGAGCCGAATGATGATGAGAACCGCCTGACCCCGTTGGATCAACGCCGTAAAGTTTATCAACAACTCAGCGAACAAGCGCGCGAAGATTTATTGCAAGACAAACAAATTCAACTGTTGCAACAAGCGTTTGAAGCTAAATTGGATATGGAGAGCATTCGTCCGGTTTAATCCGGCGGAGTTTAAAATAAAAGGGCGTTTTGATCGCCCTCTTGCCGTTATCCTTTCAAATCCTGAATTTTCTTAATCACGTTACTGGTTGAACAGCCGTCCTCAAAATTCAACACTTTTACATCGCCGCCGTTTGCCCATACTTCTTTACTGCCGGCAATGTCTTCCGGTTTGTAGTCGCCGCCTTTGACTAATAAATCGGGCAGAATCTCACCGATAAGGCGCTGCGGCGTTTCCTCCCCGAACGGCACCAGCCAATCAACGGAAGATAATCCCGCCAATACGGCCATTCGGGAGTTCAGGTCGTTAATCGGACGGGTTTCGCCTTTTAACTGTTTGACCGACGCGTCCGTATTGACCGCTACGATTAAACGATCGCCCAACTTGCGTGCGTTTTCCAAATAGGAAACGTGTCCCGGATGTAAAATATCGAAACAGCCGTTGGTCATCACGATTTTTTCACCGCGGTTTTTGGCTAATTGAACGGCGCATTTCAATTCGTCTTCCGTCATAATACCGAACCCGCTGGAGGTGCGACGGTGAATGGCATTTTCCAGTTCTACCGTGGAAACGGTGGACGTACCGAGTTTACCGACCACAATACCGGCGGCGACATTCGCCAGATAACAGGCTTCTTCAAACGGACGACCGTCCGCCAATGCCGTTGCCAACACGCTGATGACCGTATCGCCGGCACCGGTGACATCGAACACTTCTTTGGCTTCCGTCGGTAAATGAAACGCCGGTTGGTTCGGACGTAACAATGTCATGCCTTTTTCCGAACGGGTGATTAAAAGTGCGGTCAGATTTATCTCCGAAATCAGTTTTAATCCTTTCTCGATAATTTCTTCTTCACTGTGGCAAGCACCGACCACCGCTTCAAATTCGGACATATTCGGCGTCAGCAAGGTTGCGCCTTGATAACGTTTGAAATCCGTTCCCTTCGGATCAATCAGCACGGGCACATTGGCGTTACGGGCAATTTGGATCATGGTTTGCACATCGTTTAACGTACCTTTTCCGTAATCGGATAAAATCAAAGCGCCGTAATTTTTGACCGCACTTTCCAATTTATCCAACAGTGACTGACTCTGTACGTTGTGAAAATTTTCTTCGAAATCAAGGCGTAATAATTGTTGATGGCGAGAAAGAATACGCAGCTTGGTGATAGTCGGATGGCTGCTTAATTGAACAAAATTACAGTCGATATGTTGTTTTTGCAACATAGCCGTTAATGCCGAACCGGCTTCATCCTGCCCGATTAAACCGAGTAGTTGCACCGGCACATTCAGCGAAGCGATATTCATCGCGACGTTTGCCGCACCGCCCGCACGTTCTTCGTTTTGTTGAACGCGTACCACCGGCACCGGAGCTTCCGGTGAAATACGGTTAGTGGCGCCGAACCAATAACGATCCAACATAACATCGCCTAAAACTAAAACTTTTGCTTGATTAAATTGTGCAGAATATTGAGCCATATTATCTTCTCTTTTGAAATAATTAAAAATTTTGCCGATTTTAACATAGTCACTATGTAATTGGCTTAAAATTTGTGTGAAATTCCGTTAAACTATGACACCGAATTCTTCCGTAAGTTGTAATCATTGTTGTATGGCAAAAAATCACCTTCCCACATTTCAAATGGCTTTTCTTAAACCCAAATATTGGGGGCTTTGGCTCGGTTTGGGTTTCTTCCGACTGATTTTGTTATTGCCTTATCCGATTTTAAGACGTATCGGGGAAGGGCTGGGATTGTTGTTCGCCAAATTAAAAACGGGCAAACGCAGAATGAAAATTGCCCGTCGTAATCTGGAGTTGTGTTTTCCGGATTATTCCAAAGAACAAATTGAAAGCATATTGCAAGCAAACCTTAAATCCGTCGGAATGGCAATTATCGAAACCGGAATGGCGTGGTTTTGGTCGGACGAGCGTGTTAGAAAATGGTCGAAAGTCGAGGGCATAGAACATTTAAAAAATAATCTAAAAGACGGCGTTATTTTTGTCGGCGTTCATTTTTTAACTCTTGAATTGGGTGGTAGAATTGTTGGCTTGCAGCAACAGGGGATCGGCGTTTACCGACCGAATGATAATCCGTTGATGAATTGGCTACAAGTTTGGGGACGTTTACGCTCCAATAAAGATATGTTGGATCGCAAAGATTTACGCGGAATGATTAAAACCCTTCGCAGCAGTGAAATTATTTGGTATGCGCCGGATCACGATTACGGACGTAAGAATGCGGTGTTTGTGCCTTTTTTTGCCGTACCGGATGCGGCGACCACTACGGGTAGCTACTATTTGCTACGTTCTTCGCCGAACAGTAAAGTAGTGCCTTTTGCGCCGTTGCGTAATGCGGACGGTTCCGGCTATACGGTAACCATTTCCCCGCCGGTAGATTTTTCCGATTTAAATTCGGAAACGGAAATCGCCGCGCGAATGAATAAAGTGGTGGAAAGGGAAATTTTGAAAGGCGTGGAACAATATATGTGGTTGCACCGTCGTTTTAAAACCCGCCCGAGTGAAGCGGATAAAAGCCTGTATGAATAATTCCGACTTAGGAACCGAATAATCTTGTCAATTCTTAACAATTACAAACACTTCCATATTCGCACTTCTGCCCTGATCATCGGTAACGGAAATCCGATAATTGCCGCTGAGTTTGGGTTGCCATAACAACGGTTGGGTCGGTGCGGTTTCGCCGAAATAACCGTTATTTATAAACCAATATAATTTATTGGCATCACCCGCCGCCGTTGCGCTAAGCGGAATTTTATTTTCACCGCCGTCGGCTTGCAAATGATAATTACGATGCGGCAAAGGCGAGGTGATCTTAGGATTATTGACATACAGTTGCTGCAACATATTGTTTTGTTGCACATAAGGGCATTGCGGATTTACTATCGGCATCCTTTTGGCAATTCCTGCTCGGGCGAAGATCTGTTGAAAATCCGTTGACCAAATTTCGTATATTTTTTGTTCCGTTTGTTCCGCGTCATAGGGCGGACAAGCGATTACATCTGAACCTTTCTGTACGACAAAAGGTTGATAAATCTGGCTGACTTTAATCGGCGATTTGCCGGGGATAAACAGCGTTTTCACTTGTTGCGAACAATATTGATTCGGTAGATTACCGTCGGCAGCGCAAACCTGAATTTCGCTTAAATTCAATTGCGGATCGCGGGCGATATCGGTCATTTTCGGTTCGGCGGCAATAATGTTGTCCGCTAATTGTAAAAATAACGGGGCGGCAAGATCCCGCCCGAGGAAGTGCGGATTGCTTTTATTATTAAAATTACCGAACCAAACAATCAGCGTGTAATGCCCGAAATAACCCGCCGTCCACGCATCACGCAAGCCGTTTGACGTGCCGGTTTTCCAATAAATCGGCAGACGGGACGAAACGGATTTATGTTGAAAGTCGGGACGCGGATTTTGGCGCAGAATATCGCTGATCATCGCCGTGCTTTCGGGACTTAATAGCGTTTTGCCCGACGGTTTTTCGTGGTTTTTCAACCATTTTAACGGCGACAGCTTGCCTTGATTGGCAAGCATTGCATACAGCACCGCCAACTGTTGCGAACTTAGCTCCGTTCCGCCTAAAACCAATGCCAAGCCATAATGTTGCTTTTCCTTCGTCAATTGCATTTGGCTTTGTTGCAGAAACTCGTATAAATCGGGCGATTTCAGTTGCGCCGCTATTTCAATGGCAGGGATATTGCGGCTTTTAATTAACGCCTGACTGACGCTGACCGGGCCTAAAAAATTGCCTTCGTAATTTTCCGGCTGATAATCATTAAATGTCGTCGGCAAATCTTTCAGCACGGTTTTCGGATGAGCCAGTCCTTGATCAAACGCCAGCGCATAAATAAAGGGTTTTAATGTGGAACCGTAAGAGCGTTTAACCGCCGTGCCGTTGATCTTGCCTGAAATCGACTCGTTAAAATAATCCCCCGAACCGATAAGGGCTTTGACTTCCATCGTATTGTTATCTACCAGCAAAACGGACGCATTTTGTACGCCGTTGCCGGCATAACGCGCTAAGTAGCGTTGGGTAATCCGTTCAAGCAAACGTTGCAGATTGCTGTTTAAGGTGCTGTAAATATGCTGTTGTTCGGGATATTGTCGGAGCAGTTGTTCGCTAAAGTGCGGTGCAAAAAACGGCAGTTTTTCCAACGGACGTAACGGGTAGCTTAATTGAAAATCCGTTTGCCATTTTTGATCTTCGGGATGGCTTTGTAACCATCGTTGATACAGGGCATTGCGCGCTTTAAATAAAGCGGGATTTAGATTCCGATTATTTTGGCGGATATAAGCATTCGGGTTTTTCGGCAGAATTGCCAATGTCATCGCTTCCGCCAGATTAATTTGGCGGTTGGCTTTGTTAAAGTAAATCAAACTTGCTGCGCCGACACCCTCTATATTGCGCCCGTAAGGGGCGAAATTAAAATAAGCTTCTAAAATCTCCTCTTTGGAATATTGCAGTTCAAGCTGAATGGCACGCAAAATTTGTTCTATTTTGCCGCTCAGCGTGCGGCTGTCGATTTGCCATAATACGCGCGCCAGTTGCATCGTCAGCGTTGAACCGCCTTGCGGTGCATTTCTTAATATGTAAGTTTGCCAAGCGCCGCGTACCAGTCCGTAGGGATTGACGCCGAAATGCCAGTAAAACCATTCGTCTTCCTGAAACAATACCGCGTCGATCAGTTTCGGTGAAATTTGCGTTAACGGCGTCCATAAGCGGTATTTTTCATCTTCCGAGGTTGTTAAACGCAGCAGATTACCTTGTTCGTCATAAACGGCGGCGGAATAGGAAAAGCGTTCTTTTAACGGTGTGTGAGGAATAAAATGAAAAACCAAACCGACGCAAATAAGCAGAAGTGCGGTCAGAATTAACAACGTTTTGAATTTGGTTTTCATTAATGTGAATGTGTTCTTTTGTTAAAGGTTGACGTTAGATAACAAATAATTCGGGTTAACCGCTAAAAAGTGCGGTCGGTTAAAACGATGTCAAAACCGACCGCACTTTATGATAACGGGTGCGGAAATGTCCGCACCTGTTGTTATTTCTCGACTTTAAGTTGCCCGTTGCCGACAGCTAAAGCTTTAATGCTGCGATCGTACATACTTTCCGCGTAAACGCTCGGAATTTGGTATGTGCCGATATTGACGGCTTTGAGTTTGTATTTCAAATAACGGGTTTCGTTCGTCACATCGCCGTAACTCAGCATACGGTCTTCACGCAGATCCGTATGTTGCGGCGCCCAAATGTCATCGCCTTCGACCTCGGTTTCTTCGCTCCATACCGCTTCAAAACCGGCAGGGAAAAGATCCGTGATGACCACGTTCGACAGATAATCCGAGCTTGAACGAACTTTCACCGTAACATTGACGGTGTCGCCGATTTTGACGCTTTTCACTTCTTTGCCGTCTTTATCCGTATAAGTGCGGTCGATTTCCAAGCCGTTTTTCAGGTTTTGTGTCGGCGCTTGTTTCGGATAACCGCTTTGACTGAGGGCAAACCAAGCGCTTTGTCCGCTTTGGTTGGCGAAAGTTAAGTTTGCGCTTTCATCGTTAATATCCGCCAGACGGAATGCGCCCTGAAGTTCGCCGATGGTGTTTCCGTTCAACAGAATTTGCAGTTGTTCCCCGTTGCCCTGATATTGTTGGGCGTAGGCATCCAATGCCAGTAACAGCATGGCGGATGACAGGGTGTTGTAACGTTCCGCATTGAGATCTTCCGTAATGCGGTTTAATACAGGTTCTGCAATATTCGCCAGTTTTTCAGGGAAATGACGGGCGACGACATATAAAGTCGAACTGTCTTGGATTAACGGATCGGAATAGTAGTCGTAGCGCCATTTTTCCGTGCGCGGTTTGACCGATTGGGTTAATAACGGTGTGATCAACGCCGTAGCTTTGTCATCTTGTTTCAGGTTTTGATAAGCCGCCGCCAACCAAGCGCTGACGAGATCCGTTTGCCAATCTTGCACTTTGAAGTTTTGCTCAAGTTGAGTTTGAATGGAATGCAGGGCGTTGGTCGGCACCTGTGCCAAACGGGTTAATAAATAAGCGGAGTAGGCGCGTTGACGTAATGCCGCCAAGCTGTCGCCTTCCTGCGGAATGCTTTGCTGTTCAAGTGCGCTTACGGCGCGTGAGAATAAACCGTATTCTTCCGTCCATGCGCGCGGCAGACGCATTTGATGTTCTTGCGCTTCAATTAAGAAGTGCGCTACATAAGCGGTGACGAACGGATCCGTATCCGTCACATTACTCCATACGCCGAAAGCACCGTTTTCCGTTTGACGGCTTGACAGCAGGGAAAAGACTTTTTTCAACGCTTGGGTGGCAATTAACGGATCTTTGTGATCGCCGCCGCGTGAAAGTGCGGTCAGAATTTGCTGATATTCCGGATTGCCGGCAAATAATATGTTCGGCATTGCGCTACTGATAATCTGCTCGGTGCAGTAATTATCGTAGTTGGACAGATAAACGGAAATACCTTGCGTCAACAGTAACGGCGCCGGTGAGAAAGCGGCGGTTTGTTGGCGTTGTTGCGGATAAAGCGCCGCCGGTAGAGCGATATTTTGTTGTTTACCTTGTTCCACCTTGCCGATTTGGTTGAAATATTGTTTCGGCTGAGTCGGACGCACCGATAAGCTTAGATTACGCACGACTTCGGTAGCTTGTTGCTGATCGTTTTGATAAATCGCCACAAGCTGTAAATTGGTTGCGCCTACTTGTTCCGTTGCTTTGATTTCAAAATCGACCGCACTTTCTTGTTTTGCGGCGATTTCAACGGTTTTTTCACTTTCTCCCACAACGGATAATTGCGCTTCAGGCGTCAGTTTCAGTTTCACCTGTTGAGTGCGGTTGGTATTGTTGGCAACCGTTACGGATACAAGGCTTTGATCGGACGGCGTTAAGGTCAACGGCACGGTTGAGGATAAAATCAAATCGTCTTGCACCAGAGTGTCGGTTTCCGCCGTACCGATATTTTCATTATCATCACTAACCGCCAACGCCATCACTCGCAAATTGCCGTTAAAGCCTTCCGGAATGCGGTAAGTGACTATTTTTTCACCGTCAATCGTGATGATATCCGACCAATAAGCAACCGGTTTATCCGCTTTGCGTTTAAACGGATTGTTACTTGCCGCCGCCATTGCTCTCATCATTTCTTCTTTAAGATAATCTTCACCGCCGCCGGTTTGGGCAAACAGCATAATTTTGCTGAATTCAGGCAAAATTAAGTCCAATATTTGCAACGTATTCACTTGTAATGCGTATTTCGGGAAGAAGAATTGTAACGGATCTTTCAATTTATAACCCGCTACTTGTAAGATACCTTCGTTCACGGCATAAATTACCGCTTTGCCCGGTTTGTCGGATGTCAGTTTAAATTCGACGATTTCGCCCGATTTCACTTGTTTCGGCGCTTCAAGTTGCAGGGTTAAGCGACGGTTATCCACGTTCACGGTGAACGGCGCCACGCCATAACTTAACGGGCTGGTGAAAATTTCACTTGAATTAATATCCCGTGAGAATTGCACGTTAATATAACCGTTGCCTTCAAAGCCTTCCGGCAAACGGATGCGTTGCACCGATTGGTTGGTGTCGGCTTTAAACCATTGGTGGGCATAGACGCGATCACGTTCGATGGTAATCAAACCGCTACCGGCATAAGGTGCGTTGATGACGACTTCGACCTCTTCACCCGGTTGGAATTGTTTTTTATTCAGTTTCAATTTCAACTCGGTATTTTTCGCCATTTCGCTGCTGAGGTTTTTATTACCGATAACCGAATAGTTAATGCGGTTGACTTCTTGATTGTGTTCATTGGTCAGTACCAACACAAAGTCGCCGCTGTTTTCCGTATTGAGCGCAAAGTCCAATCCTTCTTGCGGAATATTGACCGCACTTTCCGATTTTTGCGTTTCAACCAATTTGCTTTCGTATTTGTAAGCGCCGGAATCCTGTTGGGTTAAGACCGACACGTATTTACGCTCAAACAAAGTTGCGGTCAGGTTGGATACGGCGGTTTTTTCCAGTTTCGGATTGACGGCGATTAAATGAATTTTGTTGTCGCCCGCTTCTTTCACATAGTTCAAATCCTGTTTGGATTGATAACCGACTAGCCAAGGTTGGGCGGAAACCAAGACGGATTTCACCGTAGAAACACCGCGTCCGCTGTTGGTTTCAAAACCGTCGGCGAAGAAATACAACATTTGTACGGTATTTTCCGCATAGCGGGTTAAATCCAACTGGAAGGCAGTTTCCCCTTTTTCATTGGTATATTGCTCGTTTAATTCCGTTTCATACAATACGGCGTCTTTATTACGTTGGTTATCATAGAACTGATAATCTTCATATTGTTTGAATTTCGGGAAAATGCTGTGCAGCGCCAAGTTCGCCGTTACCTTACGGTTTTGTGCCGGTGTGCCGAACAGGTTGGCTAAATGCACGGTGGCGGTTAAATCCTGCGGCGTTACCCAACCGACGTCAAGACCCGAATTAAACGAGGTTTTAATTTTTAACGTATCCGGTTGGAATTCTTGCACTTGGAAAGTCATCGAACCGATTTCCGTTTGTTGATCCTGCGAAACGATATACAGGTTCGCCATCCATTCTCCGCTTTCCGCGTTTTCAGGCAGGTGATAATTGAAAGAATTAAACCCGTTTGCATTCAAATGGATGGTTTTTTTAGTGGCTAAATAACCGTTCGGCGTAGTAAGCTCAAGTTGTAACGGAATATTGCTCAGTTTGGTTTGCCAATCCGCCGCTTTCGTCACAATACCGATATGCAAAGGTTCATCCGGGCGATAAATGCCGCGATCATTAAACAGATAGGCTTTTAGTCTGCTGTTGTCTTGTGCGCTATATTCACCGCCCACATCAAAGCGGGAATAATCCAAAGTACGATCCTGTTTGTTGATCGGCAGGAAGGACTGATCGCCCTGATGCTCCACCAAATACATCACAGGCTCGAGTTCTTGTTTGTAATTCTCCAAGGTCGGAATTAGTGCCATTCCCGAAGCGTCGGTTATGGCAGATACAACGGTTGCACCGTTACGACCGATGACTTTCACGCCGGCATTGGCAACCGGTTGTCCGCTGTGAATGGACTGTACGAAGACGGATTGCGAACCGTCGTTCGCTTTTTTAGCGATAATGCCCAAATCGGTCAGCACGACCAAACGGTAATCATCGACTTTATTACCGTTTTGGTTACGCCAGTTATATTCGTAAGCATTGTCTTTATTCGTCGCGTAATAAATGTTTTCATTATTTTGTAAGCCCGTTGCTTTCAACCAGAAAATACCGCGATTGCCCGTCTTGCTCAAACTGCTCAAATCGAAACTGACGTAATCGGGCTTCGCCGGATTGACGTTCGGCAACAAGAACTGTTGAGTGGAAAAGCTCGCAATGTCATCAAATTTTAAATTGCCTAAATTCGGCTGTTGAAAACTGTTATGGTTGAAATGAGCGATATGACGCAGTTGCTCGCCTTGCACCCGACCGATATCTAATTGCACTTTATCAAAATTACGGGCGGCAATAGTGATTTTTTTGTCGCCTTTTAGCGTTAGTAAAGAACCTTCGCCGACAAAATTGACATATTGCGGATAGTTACCCGCACAGTTCAGCACCCCTTGCGGCTGTTGGAATTGATAACCGCCTAAGGCATTGAATTTATTGTCTATATAAGCATAAATACAACGTTGCTGCGGCACGTTGATACGGAAATTTTGTACTTGGCTGTAAACCTGTTCGGTCGGAATCAGCGTATGCGTGATTTCCAGTGAGTTACCCAATACTTGTTGAGTGATGTTACTATAAGTCCAAGCTTGATCTTGTTGGGGCAGCAGGAAAATACGGATGTTTTTATCAATATCCGAGCCTTTTACCTGTCGGTTAAAATTAAAAGAAAGCAACTGCTCCGATTCGTTTTGATCGTTATTCACATAAATAATATTGCCGTGCAGATTCAAACTGAACTTAGTCGGCACCGCAACGTCTGCATTCAGCGCTTCGTTCAAGGCATTCCCGCCGATAAGTGCGGTCACATTTTTGTCTATTTTGCTTTGAATATACTGCTGATCCGTATTGGCCAAATTCACATTATCGGAACTGATCCATGCGTTCAGACGATTGTCATCGTAGCGGATTTTAAACTTGAGCGGTGCGATAGTATCCTGCGTATTGTCCACATTTTTACGGATTAAATTGACCGTAACGGCTTTTTCTAATTTTTGCGGATCCACAGGGTGGCTGAACGTTATGCGTACGATAGATTGACGGATATGCGCCTGTGCAGGATCTTGATAAAATTCCTGTTCTCCGATTGTTGCATTGAATTTCGGCGTTTCGACGGATTGAGGTTCCGTTACGGCTTTTGCATATTGAAATTTCGGATTGAGGATTTTCTGATCCAGTTTGAGCTGATATTGCTGACCGGTCGGCCAATCGTCCGCCGGTGTAAAAGTCAACGTGCGATCATTAGTCCACAGCCATTTCCCTTTTAACTCGGGCGTAAAACTGATGCCTTGCGTCACTTCTTTTTGCAGTTGTTCAAGCGGCGCGGCCGGTTCGGTAAACTCAAGCGTCAACGGATAGACGTTTTTTTCACCGTCATCATAATCGGTTTGCGTAATCGGATTCACTTTAAGTTTCACCGCATTCGGCGGGTCTTGCTGTTCTTTACAGCCGGCAAGGGCGAAAATTAAAATGATAAACAGGGAAAAAACGGAGAAGGGCGTGCGCTTGGTCATAATTATATCCTCATATAATATTTACTCGGAACGACTTCATATTACTGTACTTTTACAAAATTAAACAGATCAAATCGAGGAAAATTTGATCTGAATCGAATTTTTTAAACCGCATAAAAAAGGTGAGTTTTAGTTGGAAATGTGGTAAAACTACCGACCTCTTTTTATTAACTTTTATATAGGAAAAAATATGTCAAACTTACAAGCCATTATTGAAGCGGCATTTGAAAAACGCGCTGAAATTACGCCGAAAACCGTGGATGCGCAAACTAAAGCGGCGATTGAAGAAGTGATTGCCGGTTTGGATTGCGGTAAATACCGTGTGGCGGAAAGAATCAACGGCGACTGGGTGACCCACCAGTGGTTGAAAAAAGCGGTGCTGTTATCATTTCGCATTAATGACAATAAATTGATTGAAGGTGCGGAAACCAAATATTACGACAAAGTACCGTTGAAATTTGCCGATTATGATGAAGCCCGTTTCCAACAGGAAGGTTTCCGCGTGGTGCCGTCCGCAACCGTGCGTAAAGGTGCGTATATTGCCAAAAACACCGTATTAATGCCGTCTTATGTGAATATCGGCGCTTATGTAGATGAAGGCACTATGGTGGACACATGGGCGACTGTGGGTTCATGCGCACAAATCGGTAAAAACGTACACTTGTCCGGCGGCGTAGGCATCGGCGGCGTGTTGGAGCCGTTGCAAGCCAACCCAACCATTATCGGTGACAACTGCTTTATCGGCGCGCGTTCGGAAGTGGTTGAAGGCGTAATCGTGGAAGACGGTTGTGTGATTTCAATGGGCGTGTTTATCGGTCAAAGCACGAAAATTTACGATCGCGAAACCGGTGAAGTTTATTACGGACGCGTACCGGCAGGTTCCGTCGTGGTATCCGGCAGTTTGCCGTCCAAATGCGGTAAATACAATCTTTATTGCGCCGTAATTGTGAAAAAAGTGGACGCCAAAACCTTAGGTAAAGTCGGTATCAACGAGTTGTTGCGTACGATTGATGAATAATTGCAACATTAAACCTTAACTCGGTGCCGGTATTGAACCGGCATAAAAGTGCGGTCAATATTTACCGTGTTTTTTCAAATTGAAAAACTCACTGAAAATTGACCGCACTTTTTTATTGCATTTTTAGGTGTATCGTTGACATTCAACAGCGTGAACTCGACAAATACCGCTGAAAGCGCCTTGTTTGTAACGGCAAAAACTATTCTTTTGATTTCCAAACCAGCGGATCAACACCCCGACGAATAAGTTCGGGATGGTCTTCAATTCTGAATATCGGCTTTTCAATGCCTTCTTTCACTTGTTTTTGATAATCCTTCAACACAATCCAAACGATAGGCGCCAACAAGACGATTGAAACCAAGTTAATCATTGCCATGGACGCCATCACCGTATCGGCAAACGCCCAAACAATGCCGCCGTCCCGCACCGCGCCGAAGTAAACGAAAAACAATACGATTAAGCGGAAAGCCAATACAAAGCCGGGTTTGTTGCGGATATAACGGATGTTGTTTTCCGCATAAGCGTAGTTACCGATAATTGATGTATAGCAGAATAATAAAAGGATGAAGGCGAGGAAATGAATACCGAATTCGCCGACGTGGAACTCCAATGCTTTTTGAGTTAAGGAGACGCCGCGCAGGGATTCATTGCCGTAATCATTCGACATCAGGATGATAATTGCCGTACAGGTACAGACAATAATGGTATCTACAAATACCCCGAGCATTTGGATCAATCCTTGACTGACCGGATGTTTGGCATCGGACGTTGCTGCCGTATTCGGCGCAGAACCCATACCGGCTTCGTTTGAGAACAGTCCGCGTTTGATGCCTTGTAACATCGCTTGAGAGAACAAGGCGCCGAACATACCGCCCGCCATTGCGGAGAAATCAAACGCGCTTACGATAATGTGACTTATCACTTGCGGTACGCGTTCGATGTTCATGCCTAAAATGATAACCGCAACAATCAAGTAAAATAACGCCATGACAGGCACGATTTTGGCGGATACCTGACCGATACGTTTTACTCCGCCGAAAATAATGGTTGCCGTCACAATAACCAAGGTGATTCCTACGATATTCGGATCCCATCCCCAAGCGTTACGTGTGGCTTCGACGATTGAGTTGGACTGTACGGCATTGAAGGCAAAACCGAAGGTGAAGATTAACGTAGCGGCAAAGATGATTGCTAACCAAGGAGCCTTTAAGCCGCGTTTAATATAATACGCCGGACCGCCGCGGAACATACCGTTCGGATCCCGTACTTTATAAGTCTGAGCTAATGAAGATTCCGCAAAGGCGCTTGCCATACCGATTAATGCGGTGATCCACATCCAAAACACGGCGCCCGGTCCGCCAAGTGCAATGGCTGTCGCCACACCGCCGACGTTACCGACGCCTACACGACTTGCCAGCCCTGTCGCAAAGGCTTGGAACGGCGTAAGAGATTCCCCGTCTGCGGCGCGTCCCGACCACATTTCGCGGATGCTGTGCGGTAATAAACGTAATTGTACTAAGCTCGTTGTGAGAGTAAAAAATAAACCCACACCTAAAAGGGTGAGTACCGTGATATCCCAAAGCGGGCCGTCAATAGTCTTGACAATCCATTTGAGCATATCTTCAAACATTAAAACGATATTTTCCATATTCGGCTCCGTATATTAAATAGCGTACGCATTCTAGCGATTTTTAGCTGTTTAAAAAAGTGCCGTTTATGGGTTTCGGTAAAAAATTTCATTGTAATTTGTTGCTAAAAAGTGCTTTGTTCATCTAGAGTTACGATCAGGACGAGTTTTATAAGGATCCGTTCGACGGGTAATGAAAAGTGCGGTCGGTTTTTAAAACGTTTTGAAATATCTTCAAATGGTGTAAAATCGGTTGCCGTAAGAACAGGTTTCTTACGCTTTCAATCCATTAAGTTAGGAGATGTTATGAAAAAATCAGTATTAGCCGCCTTAGTATTGGGTGCGACTTTAGCCATTTCAGCTTGTGACAACAAAGACAGCAAGCCTGCTCCGGCAGCGGAAAATGCTAAAACCAGCGTTACTGAAGCAAAAGACGCCGTCGTTAATGCCGCAAAAGATGTGAAAGATGCAGCGGTAGAAAAAACGGTAGAGGTTAAGGATGCGGCAGTGGAAAAAGCCACTGAAGTAAAAGAAGCCGTCGCAGAGAAAGCGACGGAAGTGAAGGACGCCGCAATGGAAGCGAAAGACGCGGCAATGGAAAAAGCTGCCGAAATGAAAGATGCCGCAATGGAAGTGAAAGATGCGGCGGTGGAAAAAGCGGCGGAAGTGAAGGATGCGGTGCAAGAGAAAGTCGGTGAAGCCGCCGATGCCGTATCTGAAAAAGCGGCTGAAGTAAAAGAAGCCGTAACAAAATAAGAATTGAAATTCTGTCCGAATAAAAATCCTGACCCTTTTACGGTTGGGATTTTTATTTATCGGCATAAAACAACGAAAGAGAGATGAGAATGTTGTGTGCGATTTATAAAAGTAAAAAGAAAGAGGGAATGTATCTCTATGTGGCGAAACGGGATTGTTTTGACGATGTGCCGGAGGCGTTGCGCACGATGTTCGGTGCGCCGCTTTTTGTGATGTTGTTCAATCTGAACGGCGAAAAGCCGTTGATACGGGCAGATAAGCGGGAAGTGCTGAAACAGATTAAAGAACAGGGGTTTTATTTACAAATGCCGACACAGGAAGAAAACCTGTTGGAGCAATATAAGAAAACACAGCAAAAACCGACCGCACTTTGAATCATGTTTGATCCTCTTTATGGAGCCTATAACAGAGTTTGTAAAAAAACCAACACTTTTGTCTACTATGTCTTCAAAAGGCTAAAAAATAAGCGTAGTTCACTAAAATGTGAATTACGCTTGATTATGAATAGTTGTTACACCAATGATAGATTTATTCTACGATTACTCGAGCATTAATCGGTTGAACAGGGCGGTTGTTATGCCCGTGCATTAACGCTGAAAATGCATCCACCTGAGCCTGACCGATAGAGTCGTATTGCTTCAACACTAACCAGTTTACACCTTCGGAGCAGGGTGGAGTGGTTAATGAACCGCTAAAGCGGTAGTAATCACGTTTTTTAGGGATGAGTGTTGCCGGGTTGAATGCCGTTTCAAGCGAAAATTTTTCGCCTGCTTTTTGCGGAAGATTTTTCCAAATCGGAGCTAAACGTTGGTTATCTCCCGCTAATTCATATAACACACCCACAACCGCTAAATTTCCTTGTGCATCCGCATGAACAAAATGCGCTTCTAGCGGGAAAGATTTTCCTTTAATATGGTTTTCGCTCGGTACATGGAAATGGAATTGTTTAAGCGTATAGGCTTTTCCGTCCAGTTGCATTACGTTGCTGTCATCTTTGAAATCCACTTGAATAGTATGTCCGTTATTAGCTACTTCGACATTAGAAGGACGATAGTTCATTTTAATCGGTGACAATTTGCCGTCAATTGTATTGGTAATGTTAACCGGTGATTGGCTTTTGCCTTCGCCACAAATACGGAATTTAGGCGAAAGCTCCGCCCAATGTTCCGGCGATTCATGTCCTGTATAGCCCCAATGGCTGTGTTTTTCCTGTTGTTCGACAGGCTGATTATTGGTCTGCGTACAAGCCACCAACATCAAAGAGCCGAAAGTAAGTGCAAAAGCTTTTGACATTTTCATTGTGCAATTCCTTATAAATTAAAGAGTAAGTGTTATCATTGTCCCACTAATGAGACACACTATATTAGGCAGAAATTTGCAACACGGCAAGACTGTTTTTTGTCCAATGCCTATGTTTATATGATCTTGAATCGGAAAAATAATTCAAACGGAAGAGTCTTCTGAGCGGATAACAAAGCGATATTCTTTATTTAAAGTTTCTTTGTGAGCTCTATAATCTTTGTAGCATAAGCACCACTCTTTAAATCAGGTCAGATCTCTTATATGTCACACCAAAGTGCGGTGAAAATTTTGCGTATTTTTCAAATTGAAAAACAGCGCTAAATTCGACCGCACTTTTGTAGGGATGAATGATTTTTTGTTTTAAAATCAAAAACTCCCTCCATTTGAGGGAGTTTAAATTGGTATATCGTAACGGAATGTTATCCGTTGCTGTTTTTCTTTTCCTCCAATTCTTCCCAACGTAAAAAAGCATCTTCCAGTTGCTGTTCTTTATCACTCAGCTCCTGTAATTTTGCATGGGTATAATCATGAGGTTGTTGGAAAAACTCAGGATTGCCGACTTCCTTTTGCAGGGCGTTGATTTGTTGTTCTAATGTTTCTAACAGTTGTGGCAATTGCTCCAGCTCCCGTTGTTCTTTATACGAAAGTTTCTGTGAAGAACGGGATTTGTTGGCAGTAAAAACAGCGGAATTTTCTACCGCACTTTCGGTTTTTTCCGTCGGTTTTATTGCTGCCTTCGGCGATTTATTTTGTTGTTCGAGCGCTTTTTGGGCAAAATAGTTGCTTTGCTGTTGTTTGGCATCAAAAAAGCCGCCCACATATTTATTTAAAATGCCGTTACCTTCAAACATATAGCATTCGGTTGCCGTGTTATCGATAAATTGACGATCGTGGCTGACAATAAGCAACGTGCCTTGATAATCCGCTAAAATTTCTTCCAGTAACTCTAGCGTTTCCACATCCAAGTCATTGGTCGGTTCGTCCAAGATGAGCAGATTGTTCGGTTTTAGCAATAATTTTGCCAGTAATAAGCGGTTACGCTCACCGCCGGAAAGGGCTTTCACCGGCGTCATCGCCCGTTTGGGCGGAAACAGGAAGTCTTGCAAATAACCCAGCACATGGCGTTTAATGCCGTTGATTTCAATATCCTGCTTGCCGTCGGCAACATTATCCATCACACTTTTTTCAGGATCAAGATCGGCACGGTATTGATCGAAATAAGCGATTTCCAATTTAGTGCCGCAACGCACTGTTCCTGAAGTCGGTTGGATTTCACCGAGCAGCAACTTAATAAAAGTGGTTTTACCGCAACCGTTCGGACCGACCAACGCGATTTTATCGCCGCGCAGAATGGTGGTGCTGAAGTCGGATAACAATTTTTTTCCGTCAATTTCATAGCTGACGTTTTCCAATTCAAATACGATTTTGCCGGAACGGCTGGAGGTGTCGAGTTGTAATTTTGCCGTGCCCAACACTTCGCGGCGTTGACGACGTTCTTCACGCAACGCTTTTAAGGCGCGGACGCGTCCTTCGTTACGAGTGCGGCGCGCTTTAATGCCTTGTCTGATCCAAACTTCTTCCTGCGCCAGTTTTTTATCAAACAGCTCGTTTTGCAATGCTTCAACCCGCAGGTTTTCTTCTTTAGTGGTCAGATAGAGATCATAATTGCCCGGATAGGAAACCAGCTGACCGCGATCCAAATCCACAATGCGAGTCGCCATTTTGCGGATAAAAGAACGGTCGTGGGAAATAAACACAATGCTGCCGTCAAAATCAAGCAGAAATTCTTCCAGCCATTCAATCGCATCTACATCCAAATGGTTAGTCGGTTCGTCCAGCAATAAAACGTCAGGATTGCAAACCAAAGCGCGTGCTAACGCCGCTTTACGCAACCAACCGCCGGACAGTTCCGCCAATTTGGTTTCGGGATTAAGTTCCAGTTTGCCCAACACTTCTTTGATTTTGCTTTCAAACCGCCAGCCGCCGGCGTGTTCCAGTTTACTTTGCACTTGAGATAACTGATTCAGTACGCTCTCACTGTAATTTTGTTCTAATTGAAGAGAAATATGGTGATATTCTTTCAATAAATCGGCTAAATGCCCGATACCTTCGGCAACATAATCAAATACGTTACCTTCCGCATGACGTGGCGGATCTTGTTCCAAACGGGAAATAATCAAGTCTTTTTCAAGCTGTAATTTACCGTCATCCATAATGACATCGCCGGCGAGAATTTTTAACAGCGTAGATTTGCCCGCCCCGTTGCGACCGACTAAACAAACTCGTTCGTTCGGTTCAATATGTAATTCGGTATGATCTAATAGGGGATGGTCGCTGAATGAAAGATAACCGTTGGTTAAACTGATTAATGCCACTATTGCCTCGGATTGTCGATGAAGTAAAAAATGCAGGGATTTTAGCAGTTTTGAGAAGATTTTTATAGCGTCTTAAAATGTTTAATCGGATTGTTTAGAGATGAAAAAATAGTAGTTGGTGATTGTCTTTTTGGGAGCATTGTCTGTTTCATATAGTAAAATGTAGTAGGAATATGCTAAGCTGAAACCTACTTCTGTGGCTTCATCGACACGATTTTTTTAAATTAGGAACAAGCCGATTTTGATTCGGTAACGCCTCCACACCGCCTTGCGCTACGGCTTGTTGATAGTGATAAAAAGTATCCCGGCTCATTCCCATCATGCTTACAGGCTTGAGAGATATTGCCAAATTCTTCCGCTAAATTTAATAAACCTGTCTTGTGTTTAATGAGTGGATTGTAAGTAATAAAACATGGGAGTTTCCTTTTTTGTTTAGATTGAATTTTGACACTCATATTCTAAACGGGAAACTCTCACTTTTTGTTGTGAGTTGTCAGATCAAGTCTGATCTTCTACAAATAAAGACAGCGACCGCACATTCAAAAGTGCGGTCGGTTTTTTCGTTGTTTTTTGTTACCGATTATCAATAACCGCAATGCCTTCTTTTAGCCATTGCACGGCGAGTTGATGTTGTTCGTGGAATGCGTTCCATAGCGCGTCTTCCGACAGCACACTGTAATTGCCCTGCGTATCCAACGGAATTTCATCCGCATTATCGTATAACGTCTGCCATTCGGGGCTGAAATAAAACTGTTTTAGCTGCTGCATAACTTCGGCTGCCTGCCGCCATTGCCGTAATCCTTTTTCCAGTTCGGGCAGCAGTTTCACCCATTCGCCGTAGAGATTTTGCATTTGTTGTACTTTACTTTCCATATCACCTCGTTATCCGTCATTCGGTTATAACAAAATTGTCACCCGTAATCCCGTGCGTTTGTCGTTTATATCTTTAATGTTCTCCAAGCGGATTTGATAATGATGTAATTCGGCAATGCGGTACACGATGGATAACCCCAAACCGCTGCCTTTTTCATTTTGCCCCGCAGGACGATAAAAACGCTGTCCGAGTTTTACCAAGTCTTCATCATTAACGCCGCCGCCGTTGTCTTCCACGATAATCCGGTTTTTCTCCAGTTTAACCGTTACGCTGCTGCCTTCGGCGCAATAACGCACGGCGTTGTCAATCAAATTACGCAACATGAGAGACAATAACAGCGGTTGACCTTTCGCCACATGCGGCACATCAATTTGCTCAAAATTCAAATCAATACGGCGCTTTTGTGCGGCAAAATAGAGCTCGCCAATTAATGATGCGATTAGCTTATCCCAATGAATATCCTGCAAATCTTCCAATTCTTTTAAATTATCCAAGCGGGAAAGGGTTAATAATTGTTCCACCAACTGCGTCGCACGGTCGATGCCTTGCGTCAGGTTCTTCAACGCTTGTTCCCTTGTCTGCGCATCGTCACCGGCAATTTGCGCCACTTCCGTTTGAATACGCAACGCTGCCAACGGGCTGCGCAATTCGTGCGCGGCATCAGAGGTGAAACGGCGTTCACGCAAGAACATGGTCGAAGTGCGGTCGAAAAATGTATTTAAATTTTGTACCAAAGGCAAAATTTCATTCGGCACATTTTCCGTCGCCAACGGCGTTTGATCTTCCGGCGAACGTTGCACCACTTCATTGCTGACCCGTCTTAACACGGCAAGTTCTTTACTGATCACAAAAATAATCAGCCCGATCAGCAGCGGTAAACCGCCAATCCACACCCACATTTGCCCGAAAACCATTTTATTGACCAAATCCGCACGGTAATCTATTTCTTGCCCTACAGCGATAAACAAACGTCCTTCCGCCACCGGCAACCAATAAATCCGCCACGGATCGTCATCTCCGTGTAACGGAGCAACGGTAAAATCTTTCCTCGGTGCAAAAACGAAATTTTCCCCGTTTTTACCGTCGCTCAGCAACATATCGCCCTTTGCCGTAAAAATAGCAAACGCCAAGGCATCGTCATCAAACGAGGTTTCTTTAAACGGTTTTTTCCGATGACCGCCGCCGAAACCAAAGCCGTGGCGTTCGATTAAGATATTACGCAAATCGGAAGAAGCTAATCGTTGGGCAAATAAAATCTGTTGCGCATCAAATACATGACTTACTTCCTTACGCACCTGAAACCACGCAATCGCGGTGGAAATCGCCCAAATAAACAAGGCGGTCAAAGAAAGGATAACAATTAAGCGTAAACGCAAACTGGTTTTTTTAATTATTCGTTTCATTCGTCATTTTTACCTAACGCGTAACCTACGCCGTGAACGGTTTTAATAAACTGTTTGCCGAGTTTCTGACGCAAATTATAAATATGCACTTCCAACGCATTACTGCTTACTTCATCGTCCCAAGTGTAGAGTTTTTCTTCGATAAAAGAACGGGATAGCACGCGATCTTTATTATGCATAAAGAGTTCCAATAAATTATATTCACGGCTGGTTAAGCTTACTTCTTCGTTTTTCAGCGTGACTTTACGTTGATTAGGATCAAACTTCACCAAACTGTGCTCAATTATCGGATTAGTGTGTCCGTAGCGACGGCGGATCAAAGCTTGCAAACGGGCGACGACCTCCGCCAAAGCGAAGGGCTTACACAAATAATCGTCTGCTCCGCGTTGCAAGCCGGTGATCCGCTCATCTAGGGTATCTCGCGCGGTTAAAATT
>JBHBXR010000099.1:0-9054 GCA_041795785.1 Mesocricetibacter sp. | reverse complement strand
ATATTCCTTAGCCTATATTCGGTATATAATTCCGCTCAAATTAATTTCACTCGATATAAAAAATGCCGCAAAATCAACCGCACTTTACCGCAACTTATTATCGCGGGCGCTTTTCCGTCGCACCGATGTTGGATTGGACGACCCGCCATTGTCGCTATTTTCACCGTCAATTCAGCCGATATGCGCTGCTTTATACGGAAATGGTCACCGCACCTGCGATTATTTACGCCAAATACGATCATTTGGATTTCGATGTCGCCGAACATCCCGTCGCATTACAACTTGGCGGCAGCGATCCCGAACAGTTGCAACATTGCGCCCGTTTGGCACAACAACGAGGCTATCAGGAAATCAATCTGAATGTCGGCTGCCCGTCGGATCGGGTACAAAACGGAATGTTCGGCGCCTGTTTAATGGCGAAAGCGGATTTAGTGGCGCAATGCGTTCAACGGATGCAAGAGGCGGTGGATATTCCCGTAACGGTGAAAACCCGCATCGGCATTGATGATTTGGACAGCTATGAATTTCTCTGCGATTTTGTGCAAAACGTGCAACAGGCGGGTTGCCGCGATTTGATCGTGCACGCGCGTAAAGCGTGGCTGTCAGGTTTAAGCCCGAAAGAAAACCGCGAAATTCCGCCGTTGGATTATGAGCGGGTGTATCAATTAAAACGGGATTTCCCCACTCTTTTAATTAGTATTAACGGCGGTATTAAAACCATTGATGAAATGAAAACCCATTTAAACCATGTGGACGGCGTGATGGTCGGGCGTGAGGCGTACCATAATCCGTCGTTACTGGGTTATATCGATCAGCTTTTATTCGATCCGCACAGCCCGATTGTCACACCGCATCAGGCGGTGGAAAATATGCTTCCTTATATTGAACGCCAACTCAGCCAAGGCGTCGCTCTCAATCATATCACGCGTCATATGCTCGGTGCTTTTCAACATTGCAAAGGCGCGCGCCAATGGCGCCGTTATTTAAGCGAAAATGCCCATAAAAGCGGCGCAGGTGTTGATGTGGTGGAAACGGCGTTAAGATTTGTGGAAGACTAACGCTACAGGATCCAAATAATCGCCTAAAAACTTGAACAGTTCGCTTAAATCGGTAAAAGTGCGGTTGATTTTTACCGCACTTTGATCTGAAATTTGATACTACTTCCGACTACATACGGCAATAAAATTTAACTTTTTCTGCGGATCGTTGAATATCTTGAACATTTTTTTAAATGTATGACGGTTTTCTGCTTTTAAGGCATTTTTGATGATTTTTATTGTGCCGAACACACCTTCGTCGTAAATCATCCCTTTGGGGGAAAGTAACGTCATCTCACCGCTAAATGTATCAATATTACGAAAACCGCTCTCGGAAAAGACATTTCTCCAACCTTCTTTCGTCAGCGGAGTGACAGTGATATTAATAGCTTCCCGTAATTGTTGCAGAATCGTCTCGCTATCATCCGTCGTCAGCATCACATCATGGGTGAGTAAAACACCGCCCGGTTTTAGCACGCGGTAATACTCTGCTATCGCTTTCATTTTTGCCTGTAACGGTAACATAGTAAGCATTGCTTCATTGATGACAATATCAAAGGTTTCATCGGCAAAGGGTAATCGCATTGCGTTGGCGCGTTGTACATGAATTTTATCCTGTAAACCCCGGGCAGTGATATTATTTTGTGCTTTTTCCAAGGCGTTTTCATCTAAATCAACACCTTCAATAGAACAACCGAATTTTTTTGCCAAACCAATAGCTGTTGTGCACATATTACAGGCGACTTCCAATACTTTTTTGTCTTGATTGAAATTGCCGTTTGCAATCAGCCATTCCGTTGCTTTTCTGCCACCGGGACGTAAACGGGTTTTCCCCAAACGAGCTAAAAAATTATGTCCGACTTCATCTTTTTTCATTTTAATTGCTCCTCTGATATCAAAATAGTTGACTAAATATATCAGATTTTAAAATGCAGATGAAAGTTATTCTTATTTATCTTCGTTAGACGGCCAAATATTTATTACCGCTTTCACTAACGTAGCCAACGGAATGGCAAAGAACACACCCCAAAAGCCCCATAAACCGCCGAAAATCAATACGGCGACAATAATCGTCAACGGGTGCAGATTAACTGCTTCGGAGAACAATAACGGAACCAAAATGTTACCGTCAAGCAATTGACTGACGATATAACCGGTAATCACGTACCAAAAGGTGGAATGATCGCCGAATTGGAAAAATGCCACTAATGCTACGGGAATTGCCGCCAATACGGCGCCGACATAAGGCACCAACACTGAAAGACCTACAACGACGGAAAGCAATAACGAATAATTCAAACCGAAGTATAAAAACATGGCGTAAGTGACTGCGGTGACGACAAGAATCTCAATTAATTTGCCGCGAATATAGTTGGAAATTTGCAATTGCATCTCCTGCCACACACGAAACGCCAGCACTCGGTTACGCGGCAGAAAACGGCTGGTGGAAATGATTAATTCTCTTTTATCTTTGATTAAGAAAAACACCATTAACGGCACCAAGAAAGCGTAAATACCAATCGTGACCAAGTTAACTAAAGAGGAAATCGATAATTTCAATGCGGATTCGCCCAGCGCCAAGGTTTTCTCACGAACGGTGCTAAACAGCGAGTCAATCATCTGATAATCAACTAATTCCGGATAATCCTCCGGCAGTGATAGCACCCATTCGTGCAGTTTGTTAAACATCTTCGGCAAATCGGAAAGCAGGTTTAGCGTTTGGGTAATCAGGTTGGGAATCAAGGCAAAGGTAATCAGTAACATTACGCCGACAAAACCGCCTAAAATCAGCGTCATTGCCAAAAAACGCGGAAATTTCAATTTTTGCGTCAATAATCTGATCGGCAGTTCGAGTAAATACGCCAATACAATAGCGATTAATAACGGCGCTATCAGGTTACCAAAAAAATAAATAGCGAAAAAACCAAACAATAAAATGGCAAACAACCCCATCGCCTGCGGATCGCTAAAACGGCGGTTATACCAATTTCTCAGCATCTCAAACATAAATGATGTCCCGATTTAAAATTTTTTATTGATTATAAGGTAAAATAAGGCGTTTTCAATCAGGGAGAAAAAACAATGTACGTTATTATTTATCATAATCCGCGTTGTTCCAAAAGCCGCGAAACATTACAGCTATTGGAACAACATCAGATTCAACCGCACATTGAGCTGTATCTGGAAAAATCTTATTCCGTAGCACAATTGCAGGCGTTGGCGGATAAGCTGGGCGTACAATCGGTACGTGAAATGATGCGCACCAAAGACGATTTATATCGTGATTTGGATTTAGCCAATCCGACATTAAGCGAACAACAATTGTTACAGGCGATTGCGCAAAACTCCGCATTGTTGGAACGTCCGATTGTCGTAAACGGCGATAAAGCAAAAATCGGTCGCCCGCCGGAAGCGGTGCTGGGCATTTTGTAATTTGATTATTTATCCGTATAATAGCGCCGTTCCCTACGCTCAGTAGAAGGGACGGCGTATTTTTAATAAAAAGGAATGATTATGGCAAATAAAAAAATCCACCACGAGCCGGCATCCGTAAAGGATGGGCAAAGTTCGCTGACTTATCGGCACAATCGCGGCGTGATCAAAGATAATGCGATTCAGGCATTGTTACACGACCGTTTATTTCGTCAGCGTATTGAGAAAAAACGCAAAGGCAAAGGCAGCTATCAACGCAAAGCAAAACATGCGGGAAAATATTATGTTGAAAAGCCCGATTATCAAATTTTTGGCGACAGAAATTTTATAATCGGGTTTTTCTTCAATCACAACATCTACTTATCACAACCACAGTAAGAGGTCATTATGTCGGTTAAAACGGAACTTTTATTCAGCAATAACTGGAATGTCAGAATCAGCGATCCCGGTGAAGAAGGGGCGCACAGCCATTTTTTCGAGACGATTTATATCACTTTGGAAGCTCACATCAGCGACGACAGTGTCAGTTATGAATTTATCCGTAAAGTCGAAAACGAGGTAAAAATCAACCGCACTTTTACCGATTTAAACGAGCTGTTCAAGTTTTTAGGCGATTATTTGGACGCGGTGGCGCTCGGCACACTCGGCGTGAAAATAGGGCGCTTGGGATTGGCTTAATTTTTCGTATCAACCGAAAATAAATTTAAGCCCGTTCTTATTCAAAATCCCGCTCTGTCAAATCACTAAAAAAACAAACCGCACTTTTAGCGCTAAAAGTGCGGTCAAATTTTAAGGTGTTTTCAGATTAAGCTTTAGGACCTGCCGCAACTAGTGCCTGCCCTTCTGCCGTACCGGTATATTTCTCAAAGTTTTTCGCAAAACGACCGGCCAAATCTTTGGCTTTTTCTTCCCATTGTGCTTTATCCGCATAAGTATCGCGCGGATCTAAAATCGCAGGATCGACACCCGGTAATGCTTTCGGAATAGAGAAGCTAAAGATTGGCAATGTGCTCATTTCCGCTTTATCAATAGAACCGTCTAAAATCGCATCGATAATACCACGGGTATCTTTAATGGAGATGCGTTTGCCGGTACCGTTCCAGCCGGTGTTCACCAAGTAAGCTTCCGCACCTGCCGCTTGCATACGTTTCACTAACACTTCCGCGTATTGCGTCGGGTGTAATGATAAGAACGCCGCACCGAAACAGGCTGAGAAAGTCGGGGTCGGTTCGGTAATGCCACGTTCCGTACCCGCTAATTTGGCGGTGAAACCGGATAAGAAGTAGTATTTGGTTTGTTCCGGAGTTAATTTGGACACCGGCGGTAACACACCGAACGCGTCCGCAGATAAGAAGATAACCTTGGTTGCGTGACCCGCTTTAGAAGGCAATACGATGTTTTTAATGTGGTTGATTGGATAAGAAACACGGGTGTTTTCCGTTTTCGAACCGTCGTCGTAATCCACATCACCGTTATCCAACACCACTACGTTCTCTAACAATGCGTCACGTTTGATGGCGCCGTAAATATCCGGCTCGTTTTCCGCAGACAGTTTGATGGTTTTCGCATAGCAACCGCCTTCGTAGTTGAATACGCCTTCGTCGTCCCAACCGTGTTCGTCGTCACCGATAAGTTTACGTTTCGGATCGGTGGAAAGCGTGGTTTTACCCGTACCGGACAAACCGAAGAATACCGCTACGTCGCCGTCATCGCCTACGTTTGCGGAGCAGTGCATGGATGCCACGCCTTTCAACGGCAGGAAGTAGTTCATCATGGAGAACATACCTTTTTTCATTTCGCCGCCGTACCAAGTACCGCCAATTAATTGAATACCTTCAGTGATATTGAACGCCACGAAGTTCTCGGAGTTCAAGCCTTGTTCCTTCCAGTTCGGGTTGGTGACTTTAGAACCGTTCATCACTACGAAATCCGGTTTGAAATTCACTAATTCTTCTGCCGTCGGACGGATAAACATATTGGTTACGAAGTGTGCCTGCCATGCCACTTCCGTTACGATACGCACGGCTAAACGGGTGTCTTCGTTCGCACCGCAGAATGCGTCAACCACAAACAAACGTTTACCGGAAAGCTGTTTGGTTACTAAACCTTTCAAGCTTTGCCAAGTTTCTTGGTTCATCGGTTTGTTGTCGTTTTTAACTTTGTCGCTTGTCCACCATACTGTGTTTTCCGTTGTTTTGTCTAACACGATATATTTATCTTTCGGTGAACGACCCGTAAAGATACCGGTATCTACCGCTACCGCGCCTTGATTGGTTACGCGACCTTTCTCAAATCCTTCTAAGCCCGGTTTGGTTTCTTCCTCAAACAGCAGCTCATAACTCGGGTTATACACCACTTCTTTCACATCATAGATGCCGATTTCGCCAAGTTGTTGAATCACTTTGTTCACGTCTGTCATAAATCACCTCATAGTAAAGTTAATATTTAAAAGTTAGTCGAAAACTGTTCCACATTATATGTGATTTTCTACCCAAAAACTGTTAGGTAGATCAAGTTTTTGAAAAAATGTTAGAAAATTTAACGAAAAAAGAAGATTTAGTGATTTAAATCAAATTTTGAAATGTTAAACGATACCGCCTGTAAAACATCGTTTTTTTCGACCGCACTTTTAGGAGGCGCTTACAAGCTAAAATGATTGACGTCTTCCCATTCCTTCAGCTTGCCGTATAAGGCATTTCCCAATGGTGAAGGATTGCCGTCGAACAGACTTTCCAATTTGTTATGGCGGATTAAATGACGACGCCAAGCCAAACGATCGGCGTGATTTTCGGCCAGTAAAATGGCATGTTCGATATATTGATCAACGGTACGGGCAATCAACCATTCGGGTATGCCAAGCTGTTTGAATAACGCCGCATCCATATATTGATGGGGTTCATAGCCTGTTTCGCAAATGCCGATCAAACCCAACATCATCATATCAATGATACCGCTATGATTGCCGAACGGAAACGGGTTCAACATCATATCGCAGCGGTGCAACGTATTGAAATATTGTTGTTGCGAAACATAAGGATGCAATGTGGCGGCATCACCCAAATAGGTACGCAAAAAACGTTCAATGTACGGCAACATAATGCCGCTGAATTGGGTTAAGGCAAAATGATAGTGAATCTTAACCTTCGCATCTTCCTGAATAATTTTTAAAGCTTCGATAAACTTAGGATTAAACTGCATTGCCGTTAACGCAATACCGATATGTACGGTTTCCGGATTCTCGCGTAATCGATAAGTCATATTCTGCGGTATTTGCGTAATCGGCGCATAAGGCATGGCGCCTTTCGGCAAGCGTAGAACGGTTTCGCTGAAACAACCTTCCGACCCGATGTAATCTTCTTCGGCAACAATAAAATCAATAAATTCCGAATAAGTAGTGGCGGGATGCCCTAAAGCGGCGGCTTGAATGGCAGCATAGCGTAAATTGGCGGCGGCAATAGTCAGTAAATTCATACCGACGCTCGGCATATACAGAACGGCCGCACCGTTATATTCACAAATTTCCCGTAAAAAATGCAATTTATCCACTACGCTGTCGCCCAAAATGACATGAAATTCGTCGAATATGCCACGTCCGGCTTGATCGGTATTTTCATTACCCACACCGATCACATAAAACCGTTCACGCGCCGCTTGCAGGGAAAGGGCGTGCGAACGAAAAACCGCGTGGGCGGAATGGAAATATTCCAATAACACCACCATGACCGGTTTATTATTGCGATAGCCGATCTTGCTAATATCACGATCGGTGCAACCGCATTCCAACAAATGACGGCGGATTACTTGATTTAACGGTTTTTTCACCGCATGTTTGCTCGCCGCCGAATCATAGCTGCAATGCACATACACATCATGTGCGATATTGCCCGGCACCTCGTTGAGATTTTGGAGGTGGGACAATTTTTCCGGAAACCATTGCAAAATGGTATGTCGTTTGGCAAACGCAGCATCCGTACCGATAAAACGGGGCGATTGCAACGCGAAACACAGGGAAGAACAAAGCTGCGGATCAATTTCCCATAAGGCATTCAAATCCAACACCAAATTAGATTCGGGAAAATAAAGAATACAGAATTTAATTAATTCGCTCTGTTCCGCCCGCAACAATACTTCCAGCGAGGTCTTATCGGGATTTTGATTGTATTTCTGTAAAATATGATCGGCATTGACATAAGGCGAACTGGCAAAGATAACCGCCAACCAACGTTGCAAGGCGAAAAATTGCTGCGCACCGCTTTTGCTGATTTCCAGCGCGGGATCGGAGAAAAGAACAGTAATTGCCGCCGCCATACGGGTACAGAAATAGATCATCTGATCTTTTTCCAACCGCGCAATCTGCACCGGCATGGCAAATTCGATATCCTGAATGCCGCCGAAATTGTCGTCGATCTTTTCTAAAATACGCAACAGTTCGACACAGGCGGTTTCATATTGTTTATCGCTAACCGCTTTCTCAAAACGAGCAACATTCGGGCTTAACGTTGGCAACATAATGTATCCTTAACAGGTTCCCCACAGATCGTATTCATCCGCATCGGTAATGGTGACATAAATAATATCGCCGATTTTGACCGCACTTTGACTGAGGTTATCCACATAAACCACACCGTCAATTTCCGGCGCGTCGGCCATGGAACGTCCGATAATGCCTTCCTCATCAATTTCATCCACAATCACCGCTAGGGTTTTACCGATTTTTTGTTGTAAACGTTGGGCTGAAATCGCTTGTTGTACCTGCATAAAACGATGGAAACGTTCTTCTTTGACTTCTTCTGCGATTTGGTTTGGCAAATCCGTTGCCACTGCGCCTTCCACTGGACTGAATTTGAAACAACCGACGCGATCCAGTTGCGCCTGTTGTAAGAAATCCAACAACATTTGGAAATCCTCTTCCGTTTCCCCCGGGAAACCGACGATAAACGTAGAACGCAATGTCAGTTCGGGACAGATTTCACGCCATTTTTTAATGCGTTCCAAAGTACGCTCAATGGATCCCGGGCGTTTCATCGCTTTGAGGATTTTCGGACTGGCGTGCTGTAACGGAATATCCAAATACGGCAGAATTTTACCCGCCGCCATCAACGGAATCAGATCATCTACGTGCGGATACGGATAAACGTAATGCAACCGCACCCAAATGCCTAACGTGCCTAATTGCCGGCAGAGCGTAATTAAATTGTTTTTAATCGGCGTACCGTTCCAAAAAACGGTTTTGCTTTGGTTTTCTTTGCTTTGATCCAAGGCATAAGCGGAGGTATCCTGTGACACCACTAAAATTTCTTTCACGCCCGCATCGGCAAGGCGCTTGGCTTCGTCCAATACCTGCGTGATCGGACGACTGTCCAAGTCACCGCGCATAGACGGAATAATGCAGAAGGTGCAACGGTGATCGCAGCCTTCGGAAATTTTCAGGTACGCATAATGCTTCGGCGTCAGTTTCACTCCTTGGCTCGGTACAAGATTGACGTAAGGGTTATATTCGGGTTTCGGCACATATTTATGCACGTGTTTCATCACCGCTTCATAGCTGTGCGGACCGGTGATTTCCAACACTCTCGGATGCACT
>JBHBXR010000098.1:0-7599 GCA_041795785.1 Mesocricetibacter sp. | reverse complement strand
CAATATTCTCGGCGGCGATATGACTTCCACAGTAGCCGGCGCTGCGTTAGGCGGTGTTATCGGTAGTCAAATCGAAAGAGGAGATAGAGATTATGACGACGATGACGATCGTTACGACAGACCAAGAAAAAAAGGAAGATATAAAAGACATTATGACGATGATGACGACGACGATTAACAACTAAGAAACATTTTATAAACAAACGATTAAACACTCTCCCTGAATGGTTCGCCGTTCAGGGATTTTTATTGCCAAACGCCGATTTTATGCTATTTTACGACTCTATTCTCATTTAATACTAATAAGGAACCTTGTTTATGCAAACACTCATCAAACTCTCCAACTTTGTCGGCAAAACCTTTACGCTTTGGGTATTGTTATTTGCCGCCTTAGCCTTTTGGTTTCCCGCCACTTTCGCAGCATTACGCGGCTACATTCCCTATTTGTTAGGGATCGTCATGTTCGGTATGGGAATTACCTTGACTTTCAACGACTTCGGTGAAGTATTTAAACAGCCTAAATCCGTGTTAATCGGCGTAGTCGGACAATTTGTCATTATGCCTTCCATTGCCTTCGCCCTGGCGAAAGCCTTTAATTTACCGCCTGATTTAGCCATCGGCGTAATTTTGGTCGGCTCCTGCCCGGGCGGCACGGCATCCAACGTGATGACTTATTTGGCGCGTGGTAACACGGCGCTTTCCGTCGCCTGCACCACAATTTCCACATTATTGGCACCGCTGTTAACACCGGCAATTTTCTATGTTTTGGCAAGTCAATGGTTGGAAATTGACGCGTCCAAAATGTTTGTTGATGTATTAAAAATGGTTTTATTCCCTATCTTGATCGGTTTAGTGGTACGCGCATTATTCAAAAAGCAAGTGGGACAAATCAGCCAAACCATGCCGCTTGTTTCCGTTATTTCCATCGTATTGATTTTGGCGGCGGTAGTGGCGATCAGTAAAGATAAAATCATCGAATCGGGCTTATTGATTTTCGGCGTTGTAGTGGTACATAACTGCTTGGGCTATCTGCTCGGTTATCTTGCCGCCAAAGCCTTTAAGCTCAATTTAGCCGATTGCAAAGCAATTGCCATTGAAGTCGGTATGCAAAACTCCGGTTTGGGCGCCGCACTTGCCGCCGCGCATTTTAACCCGATTGCCGCCGTACCAAGCGCCGTATTCAGCTTCTGGCACAATGTTTCAGGCCCGATGTTGGCAAATATTTTCGCCAATATGAAAGAGAAAAAAGAAGAATCCAAATAATCGGTAATGAAAAGTGCGGTTAAAATTAGCCGCACTTTTTTATTCCGTTCAATATATCAACAATGCGATTGAGAAAAAGTGCGGTCATTTTTTTATGTGTTTTATCAAATCGGATCAATCCGCATTATTTTCAGGCGTACAAAAAAACTTATGCAATAACCGAATGGTCTCTACAACGCGCGGATCGTTAATGTAATAAACCCGTTCGCGGTGTTTGATTTCACAATCCACCAAACCCGCCTCGCGTAACAGCGATAATTGAGTGGATGTCGCCGCCTGCGGCAAACCCGTCATTTGAGTCAGTTCCGTTACGTTACGACGTTGATCTTGCAAACAACACAGCACCATCAAACGATTGGGATTTGCCAGTAGCTTTAAAAATGCGCTTGCTTCATTACATTTTGCAAAAAGTTCTTCCATGAGCTTCTCTTTTATTTATGCAGACGATTCCATGGCATGATTGCCAATAGTTTCGCCATGCCGCAAAAGCCGCTGATACCGGCAAACAGCAAACCTGCGCCGACAAAAGCGGACAACGCATAGAATGCCGGTGTGACAAAATATCCCAAGAGCACGCCGATCAGTACCAACGAACCGGCAACGATTTGCACTTGGCGCATAATTTCAATCGGTTGTGAATGATCCAGTTGTGTCGGCAACCCTGCGTTTTTCCAACCGTTCAAGCCGTTTTCTAAAATATAAACTTCCTGACTGCCTGATTGAGTTAATTTGATTAATAACTCCGTGGCGTTTTGCGTTCGCATTCCCGATTTACAATGAAAAATTACACAAGATGCCCGATTGGCATCCGGCGACAGACTGCCGGATTGCAGTTGCGATAAAGGTTGTGAAAGAGCGCCTTGAATACATTCGCGACGGTGTTCGTCCGCTTCACGGATGTCGATTAACAATGCGCCCTGTTGCAGTTTTTGTTGCGCTTGCACGGCAGAAATAATGCTGATACTCATTGGTAAAATCCTTTTTTCGGTTTATTACGTTGTTCGGTTTAATATCCGAATTATATTATATATAAAATTTATAATATATAAATATTCAGATATAAATTTAAGAATTGCCCGATAAAACGCTGAATTTTCCGACCGCACTTTTTGCGAAAACGCCCGATGAAAATTACCTCGCTTTGAATTAAGCTCAAGCTTTTTTCAAAAATTCCGATTTTAAGGAAAAGCTCTGTCCGTCGATTTTGCAATCTACATCGTGATCGCCGTCCACCAAACGGATATTTTTTGCTTTAGTGCCTTTTTTCAGCACGATGGACGAGCCTTTTACTTTTAAATCTTTAATTAAAATGACGCTGTCGCCGTCTTGCAGAATATTACCGTTACTGTCTTTAACTACCTTTTCATCCGTTTCGGCAGCTTCGTCGCCCGACCATTCGTTGCCGCAATCCGGACAAATAAAATTCACGCTGTCATGATACACATATTCGCCGTGGCATTTCGGGCAGTTTGGCATTTGTTCCATTTCTGTTTCCTCTTGTTGAAATTGACGGCAGAGTATAACAAAAAACGGCAATCTTGCCAAAATGCAAAATTGCCGTGAGATAATTGAAAACCGCTAAAACGGATTGTCGAGATATTAAATCATTGCGGTACAAGCGAGGGGCTTTAGTACCGGAAATTTATCAATATGTCATTGAGGTTAATGTGTGACCGATTTTGCACTAGGTTTATCATGTGGCAGAATCAGATTCAAAATTAGCGCCAGTAATGATCCCACAGTGATCCCCGAACCGAATACTTCTTTGAAAAAGTGCGGTAGCTTATCAAGCAGTTCCGGGCGGGTAGTTACCGCTAAACCGCAACCAATAGAAATCGCAATAATCAAACCGTTACGTTTGCTGCGCTCAATATTATCCAACATCTGAATCCCCGCAGCGATAATCATGGCAAACATCATTAAGCCTGCACCGCCTAACACAGGTAACGGTATAGAAACGATTAAAGCGCCGAAAACAGGAAATAATCCTGCCAAAACCAATAAGATACCAGTCAGCGCCACAACATAGCGGCTAGCAACGCCGGTGAGTGAAATAACGCCGATATTTTGCGAAAAAGACGAAAACGGTGTGGTGGACATAATCGCCGCTAACGCCGAACCCAAACCGTCACATAATACGCCGCCGCGTAAATGCTTACCGGTGATTTCGGTTTTAGTAGCATTGCCTAAAGCAAGAAAGTTACCGCTGGATTCCACAATCGTCACCAAGTAAGCGATAGACATACCGATAATACCTGCAATCGGAAATTCCAAACCGAAATGTAACGGTTGCGGCACGGCGAAAAGTTGCGCTTGTTTAACGCCTTCAAAGCTGACCCAACCTAACATCAGCGCAACCACATAGCCGGTCAGCATACCGATGACAATTGCCGCCGCCGAGAAAATCCCTTTTCCCCATTGCACCAATGCTACTACAATGATTAAGACGAAGGTCGCCATCATCAGATTCTCAGGAGCCGCGTAATTTTCATCACCGACCTGTCCGCCGGCAAACCAATCTACCGCAACGGGAATTAAACTTAAGCCGATCATCATCACCACAGTACCCGTTACTACCGGTGGGAACAGTTTGCGAATGTAAGGCATAAAAAAACTGCCGATAATCATCACCAATGAACCTACCAGTGAAGCTCCTAAAATACCGGCAACGCCGTTTTCGCTGAATCCGATAGCAAGGGCTGCGGCAACAAAGGTAAAACTGGTTCCCATCACACTCGGTAGTCGGATACCTATCGGACCTAAACCGCGACATTGGATAAAAGTGACTACACCGGAAATCAACAATGCAGCGTTGACTAAAATGATGGTATCCGCAGTAGGCAGTTTCAATACATTGCCGATAACCAAAGGTACGGCGATAATGCCGCCTAAAGCCGCCAACAGATGCTGGGCGGCGAGTAACAGACTCAAACCGAACGGCGGCTTGTCTTCCACGGAATAAAGTAAATTGTTGTTCATAACAGTTCCCGATAAATAAAACAGGCGCGCATTATACTGCAATCTCCTGATTTAGCAAACGTTTGCCAAAGAAAATAAAAGAAAAGTGCGGTTGGAAAAATCACCGTTTTTTCCAACCGCACTTTTATTCGAGATTAAAGTTAAACGGCGTAAAAGCGAATTTTACACATTAAAACGGAAGTGCATGACATCGCCGTCTTGAACGACATAGTCTTTGCCCTCCAGACGCCATTTGCCGGCTTCTTTGGCACCGTTTTCGCCTTTATATTGAATGAAATCGTCGTAGGCGATCACTTCGGCACGAATAAAACCTTTTTCAAAGTCGGTGTGGATAACCGCCGCCGCTTTCGGTGCGGTTGCCCCCACAGAAACTGTCCAAGCGCGTACTTCTTTTACGCCGGCGGTGAAATAGGTTTGTAAATTCAACAACGCATAACCGGCACGAATAACACGGTTCAGTCCCGGCTCTTCAATGCCCAGATCCTGTAAAAACTCCGTTTTTTCATCGTCTTCCAATTCGGCAATTTCCGATTCGATAGCGGCACACACCGGCACCACGACGGCACCTTCTTTTTCTGCAATTGCACGCACCTGATCCAGATACGGATTATTTTCAAAGCCGTCCTCATTGACATTGGCAATATACATGGTCGGTTTTAAGGTTAAAAAATTATAACCTTTAATTGCCTGTAATTCGTCTTTGTCCAATCCCACAGAACGGATCATGCCCGCATTTTCCAGCACGGGCAGAATTTTTTCCATCACCGATAATTCAAATTTAGCCTCTTTATCGCCACCTTTGGCGCGCTTTTGTAAGCGTTGAATCGCCCGTTCACAGCTGTCTAAGTCCGCTAATGCCAATTCCGTATTGATAATTTCAATATCATCGGCAGGATTGATTTTGCCCGCAACGTGCACGATGTCGTCGTTTTCAAAACAGCGCACGACATGCCCGATAGCGTCGGTTTCACGAATATTGGCTAAAAACTTGTTACCCAAGCCTTCACCTTTACTGGCGCCTGCAACAAGTCCGGCAATATCCACAAATTCCATCGTGGTCGGTAGCACACGCTCCGGCTTGACGATTTCTGCTAACGCATCCAAACGCGGATCCGGCATCGGCACGACGCCGGTGTTTGGTTCGATAGTACAAAACGGATAGTTCGCCGCTTCGATACCGGCTTTGGTTAATGCGTTGAAAAGAGTCGATTTACCTACGTTCGGCAAGCCGACGATGCCACACTTAAATCCCATAATTTTTCCTATAACTAATTAATTTGCTTTAAACGAATTCAATCGATTGGTCGCTTTGATGATACCGTCTTTCATTAAGATTTCCACACAGGCGGCGGCTTCATCTAAGGTTTTATCAATCAGCTGCCAATCGGTCGGTGAAGGTTTGCTTAATACATAAGCGGAGACTAAATTTTTATCGCCGGGATGACCGATACCCACCCGTAAACGGTAGAAATTTTTATTATTGCCCAGTTGTGCAATGCTGTCGCGTAAGCCGTTATGTCCGCCATGTCCGCCGCCCAATTTGATTTTGGCGACGCCGGGCGGTAGATCCAATTCATCGTGAGCAATTAAAATTTCTTCTGCTTGAATACGATAGAAAGTCGCCAGTGAGCCAACCGCTTTACCGCTTAGATTCATGAAGGTGGTCGGCACTAAAAAGCGCACTTCCTGTCCGCCGATAACGACTCTGGCGGTTTTGCCGAAAAATTTGTTTTCTTCTTTTAAGGTGAAATTAAAACGGTTCGCCAAGCGTTCGATCAGCCATTCACCGGCGTTATGTCGGGTGTCTGCATATTTGTCGCCGGGATTGCCCAAGCCGACGATTAATTTGATTTCAGACATTTATCGATTACCTATCAGTCTGTTCGGCACATAAACGCCGGTTAAAAACGTGAGTCAAAAAATAGTGGCATATTGTAGCGGAAAAGTGTAATCGGCTCAATCCGTACGCGCGGAAAGGATCACAATGCCAGCACTAAAACGCCTGCCAAAATCAAAATAGAACCAACAATGAGTTTTAAACTGATTGGTTCACCTAAAATCACCACACCTAACACAATGGCGATGACGACGCTGAGCTTATCAATCGGCGCCACCCAAGAAGCGGGAGCGAGCTGTAAGGCGCGATAATAGCAAAGCCAAGACAAGCCCGTAGCAATACCCGATAAAATTAAAAAAGTCAGCGGGCGGGCGGCAATGTGCTGCGGTAATTGCCATTCGTTACGCATCGTAATAATACCGGCGATAACAAAGAAAATCACAATGGTGCGAATAAAGGTGGCGAGGTTGCTGTTTAAGCCTTCTACGCCGAGTTTGCCGAAAATGGCGGTTAGTCCGGCGAAAAAAGCGGAACCGACGGCAAACCAGAGCCAGTTAAGTTGTGTCATCATATATTCCCTAAAAAGTGCGGTCAAAAAAAGCGGAGTTTTTTACTCCGCTTAGTTTATACCATTATGCCGCTTTTTCCACTTCAAGGCGTTCAAAGCGTAAGACATAACTTTCCAATCTGCGCAGCAACAGGGTTGCAATCCCCGTAATGACAAGATAAATCGCGCCGGCAATGCCGTAGATGGTAATAGCATCGTATTCGGTACCATACAGCTGTCTGGCGTAACCCATAATATCCAAAATCGTAATGGTGGAAGCAAGAGAAGTGCCTTTAAAAACTAAAATGATTTCGTTGCTGTAAGAAGGTAACGCCCGTTTCAGCGCATAAGGAATTAAAATTTTCAGCGTTTGCCAACGGCTCAAGCCCAGCGCAGCGCAGCTTTCCCATTGTCCTTTCGGAATGGCTTTGACCGCCCCGTGGAACAGTTGGGTGGAATAAGCCGCACTGTTTAAGGCTAAAGTCAACATGGCGCAGAACCAAGCGTTAGACAGCAAATACCACAACGGACCGTCTACAATCCATTGAAATTGTCCCGGACCGGCGTAAATCAGGAAAAATTGCACCAGAAGCGGCGTGCCGGTGAATAAAATAACGTAAATTTTGACCGCACTTTTAAGTAATTTGCTGCCCAAAGAAAGCAAAAACGTCATGCCGATAGCGAGAAAGAAGGCAATCGCGAGGGATACCACGGTCAATAACAAACTGGTGGGAATGCCTTGTGCAATCGTGAGGAAATATTCTTGAAACATTATTTCACTCCTCTTTCAAAACGGGTAAAGCGCAATTCCAGTTTACGGATAAAAAATTGGCTGATTAATGTGATGGTTAAATAGAGCAATGCGGCAGTGCCATACCATGTGAAGGGCTGGTGCGTTGTTGTATTGATAAGTTCCGATTGACGCATCAAATCATTCACGCCGATTAATGAAACCAAGGCGGTGTCTTTTAAT
>JBHBXR010000097.1:0-13556 GCA_041795785.1 Mesocricetibacter sp. | reverse complement strand
GCGAACAAATCCGTAAAGACATCACCGTGGTGATGGTGGCGCCGAAATGCCCGGGAACGGAAGTGCGCGAAGAATACAAACGCGGTTTCGGCGTGCCGACATTAATCGCCGTTCACCCTGAAAATGATCCGCAAGGCGAAGGTTTGGCAATTGCCAAAGCATGGGCGGCGGCAACCGGCGGTCATCGCGCCGGCGTGTTGGAATCTTCTTTCGTGGCGGAAGTGAAATCCGATTTAATGGGCGAACAAACCATTCTGTGCGGTATGTTGCAAGCCGGTTCCATCGTATGTTACGACAAATTGATTGCGGACGGTAAAGATCCGGCGTATGCGGGTAAATTAATCCAATACGGTTGGGAGACTATCACCGAAGCCTTGAAACAGGGCGGTATCACGTTAATGATGGATCGTTTGTCGAACAGTGCGAAACTGCGCGCATTTGAGCTTTCCGAACAAATCAAAGACAAATTGGAATTCCTGTTCCAAAAACACATGGACGATATTATCAGCGGCGAATTCTCTCGCGTGATGATGGAAGACTGGGCAAACGGCGACGCCAACTTATTGAAATGGCGTGAAGAAACCGGTAAAACCGCGTTTGAAAATGCGCCGAAAGCAGACGGCATTAAAATCAGCGAACAGGAATACTTCGATAACGGAGTATTAATGGTGGCGATGGTGAAAGCGGGCGTTGAATTGGCGTTCGATACCATGGTTTCTGCGGGCATTTACGAAGAATCCGCTTACTACGAATCCTTGCACGAATTGCCGTTAATCGCCAATACTATCGCACGTAAACGTTTATATGAAATGAACGTGGTGATTTCCGATACGGCGGAATACGGTAACTACTTGTTTGCCAACGTAGCAACACCGATTCTCGCTAAAGAAATCATGCCGAATTTACAACGCGGCGATTTGGGCGAGCCGACGCCGACCGTTGAAATCGACAACGTATTGTTGCGTGACGTGAACGATGCGATTCGCAACCATCCGATCGAGCATATCGGTCAGGAATTACGCGGTTATATGACGGATATGAAACGTATTTCTTCACAAGGTTAATCGTTTCTTCCGATAAGAGACAATCGGTAAGACAAGGGCTGTTCCGTATCGGAGCAGCCCTTGATATTTTGTGCCGTATATGGATTATAACCCTTTCAAACGTCGATAGATTTCAGCGAATTTCGCCCGTTTTTCCGCATAAAATGCACTGCGTGACGGATTCGGCTGATAGACGGCTTCCAATTGTAACGGTTGGCAGAAGTTGGCGAGATTTTCATGCGGATTCATGGCGATTTGCGCCAATTTGGCGGCGCCTAAAGCGGGACCTACATCGCCGCCGGTACGGTATTCAAAGGTTTTACCGCAAATATCCGCTAACAGTTGTCGCCAATAAGCGCTTTTCGCTCCGCCGCCGATTAACGCGATGTTATCTGCGCTCACACCCGTGTTATGCAGTACGTCAATGCTTTCCGCCAAGGCAAAACTGACCCCTTCAATTACGGCTTTTGCCATACTGGTTTGATCATCGTTATGGGTTAAACCCCAGAATACGCCTTTGGCATAAGCGTCATTGTGCGGTGTCCGCTCGCCCGATAAATAAGGTAAAAAAACGGCTTCGGAATCGACCGCACTTTGTTCCGCCTGACGGAACAGGGTTTGAATATCCGCGATTCCGGTCACTTTCTTCGCCCAATCTACGGCGGAGGCGGCGCTTAAAATCACCGACATCAAATGCCAACGTGCGGGCAAGGCATGACAGAAACTGTGTACCGCTTGTTGCGGGTTGGCGCTGAATTTGTCCGTCACCACAAAATATACGCCCGATGTGCCTAACGAAAGCATCGCCTGCCCCGCTTGATACAAGCCGATTCCAATGGCGCCCGCCGCATTATCGCCACCGCCGGCAACCACGGGCACTTCGTTCATTTTCCATGATTGCGCCAGTTCTTTACGCAGATAACCCGTGATTTGATTGCCTTCAAACAGCGTCGGCATATTATCGCGATCCAATCCGCAAGCGTGTAATAAGGCTTGGTTCCAATCTCGTTTCGCGACGTCCAGCCACATCGTGCCGGAAGCGTCGGACATATCGGAGCCGTATTCGCCGGTCAATAATAAACGCAGATAATCCTTCGGTAACAATACTTTGGCGATTTTCTCAAACACTTGCGGTTGATGTTTTGCCACCCATTTCAATTTTGGCGCCGTGAAACCCGGCATCATCAGATTACCGGTGATCTCTCTCGAATTCGGTACCAATTGTTCAAGTTCGACACATTCTTGCGCACTGCGACCGTCATTCCATAAAATCGCCGGAGTCAGAACCTGATCCTGCTTATCCAATAAGGTGGCGCCGTGCATTTGTCCGGTCAAACCGATGGCTTTAACCGCGCTTAGGTTCTGCTGTTGCGCCAAATCCGTCATAGCAAGATTGGTTGCGTTCCACCAATCTTGCGGATTTTGTTCCGACCAAAGGGGATGCGGACGGGAAATCGGCAGCGATTGTTGGGTGGTAGCGATGATATTTTGTTTTTCGTCAAGCAACACGACTTTTACGCCGGATGTGCCGAGGTCGATTCCGATATACATAAGTGCTCCTTGCATAAAATGTGAAAAAGTGCGGTTGAAATTTTCAGCGTTTTAAAAACACCTCAAAAACATACCGCACTTTATGGAGAAATACTATTTATAAATATAACTGTTCACTAAATTTTCTAAATATTCCTGCTGACCGGAAACCGGTTGCGGATCCATAGCGGAATCCTCCACCAACTGCGCCAAATCCTGCAACGATGCCTGACCGTTCAGAATACGCCGTCCCAAGTCGCCGTTCCAACCTGCATAACGTTTATCCACTACGTCCTGCAATACCTTATCCTGCAACATTTGCGCCGCGCGTTTGAGAGATAATGCCAAGACGTCAAGCGCACCGATATGACCGTGGAATAAATCGTAGCGATCGATACTCTGACGGCGGATTTTGGCATCGAAATTAAAGCCGCCCGTTTTAAAACCGCCGTATTTCAGGATTTCGTACATCACCAACGCGTTTTCTTCCACACTGTTCGGGAATTGGTCGGTATCCCAACCCAATTGCGGATCGCCGCGGTTGGCGTCAATAGAGCCGAAAATATCCAATGCGCAGGCTGTGGCGATTTCGTGTTGGAAAGTATGCCCCGCCAACGTAGCGTGATTGGCTTCAATGTTCACTTTAATTTCTTTTTCCAAACCGAATTGTTTTAAGAAGCCGTACACCGTCGCCACGTCGTAATCGTATTGATGTTTGGTCGGTTCCTGCGGTTTCGGTTCGATTAACAAAGTGCCTTGGAAACCGATTTTGTGTTTGTGTTCCACCACCATTTGCATAAACCGACCGATTTGTTCCCGTTCGCGTTTTAAATCGGTGTTTAACAGGGTTTCATAGCCTTCGCGTCCGCCCCATAACACATAGTTTTCGCCGCCCAGCCGTTTGGTGGCGTTCATGGCGGTAAACACCTGCGCTGCCGCCCAAGCGAACATTTCCGGATTCGGATTAGTGGACGCGCCGGACATATAACGCGGATTGGTAAAGCAGTTGGCGGTTCCCCACAACAGTTTCACGCCGCTTTGCGCCTGTTTTTGTTCCAAAATATCAACCAAAGTGTGAAAATTATACAGGTACTCTTTGAAAGAATTTCCCTCCGGCGCCACGTCCACATCATGGAAGCAATAATAAGGAATGCCCAGTTTGGTAAAAAATTCAAAGGCAATGTCCGCTTTTTGTTTGGCGCCCGCCAGCGGATCGGCGGCTTTTTGCCAACTGCGATCAAACGAGCCTACGCCGAACATATCGTTACCGTTCCAACAGAACGTATGCCAATAACACACCGCCGGACGTAAATGCTCCGCCATAGTTTTGCCGAGGATCACTTGATTGGCGTCATAATGTTTGAAGGCGAACGGATTGGTTGAATGAGCGCCTTCGTAGTTTACTTTTTCAATTTTATCGAAATAGGTAGCCATAATGATTTCTCCTGATGAAATAAGTTCAGGAGCATAATTGATGAAAACCTCTTACGGATCAATTACGTTATTTAACTTAATCATTAAGATTATTGGTTATTGTGTACTGCGTCACAAAAACTAAAAAACATAATAAGGGTAGAAGATCTGATAATTGAATTAAACGGATAACCCGCGCAAACTGCTTGCAGAGTAACAGGCTGTAACTCTAAACATCATTAATTTTAATCCGTTGAGGTGACATTATGAAAATTAAACATGCTTTATTATCCGTAGCCGCTGCGTTAACCGTTTTTAGCACGTCGGCTCTTGCCAAGGATCTGACCATCGGTATGTCAATTGATGATTTACGTTTAGAAAGATGGCAAAAAGACCGTGATATTTTCGTGAAAAAAGCGGAGGAGTTGGGGGCGAAAGTTTTCGTGCAGTCCGCCAACGGCGATGCAACCGCTCAGATTTCCCAAATTGAAAATATGATTAACCGCAATGTGGACGTACTGGTGATTATTCCGTTTAACGGCGAAGTGCTCGGCAATATTATTGCGGAAGCAAAACGCGAAGGCATTAAAGTGCTGGCTTACGACCGTTTGATTAACAACGCGGATTTGGACTTCTATGTTTCCTTCGATAATGAGAAAGTCGGGGAATTACAGGCGCAAAGCATCGTCGAGAAAGTGCCGGAAGGAAAATATTTCTTAATGGGCGGCTCACCGGTGGATAACAATGCGAAGCTGTTCCGCAAAGGGCAAATGAAAGTATTACAACCGCTTATCGACAGCGGCAAAATCAAAGTGGTGGGCGATCAATGGGTGGATTCTTGGTTAGCGGAAAAAGCCTTACAAATTATGGAAAACGCCTTGACCGCCAATAAGAACAACATTGATGCGGTAGTCGCCTCCAATGACGCCACTGCCGGCGGCGCGATTCAAGCGTTAAGCGCGCAGGGATTGGCGGGCAAGGTGGCGATTTCCGGTCAGGATGCTGATTTGGCGGGGATTAAACGAATCGTGGAAGGTACGCAAACAATGACCGTTTATAAACCGATTACCAAGTTAGCGGATAAAGCGGCGGAAATTGCGGTGCAATTGGGTAAAGACGGTAAGACGGAAGCGAATGCGCAATTAAACAACGGCTTGAAAGACGTGCCGGCTTACTTATTGGATCCGATTGCGGTGACGAAAGACAACATCGAAGCAACAATCATTAAGGACGGTTTCCATTCCAAAGAGGCTATTTATAAATAATACGGCTGGTTAAGCGTCATCAAAGTGCGGTCGGTTTTTACGGAGTTTTTCCGCATTACCGCAAGGTGAAAAATCCTCGGTTTTTCGACCGCACTTTTTCCTAGAGGGCTTTATTATGTCTCGCTTATTAGAAATGAAGAACATCACTAAAAAGTTCGGTGATGTGACGGCATTAAATAATATCTCCATTGAATTGGACAGCGGTGAAATCCTGTCTTTATGCGGTGAAAACGGTTCGGGCAAATCCACGTTAATGAAAGTGCTGTGTGCGATTTATCCTCACGGCGATTATTCCGGCGAAATCCGGTTTGCCGGCGAGCCGCTGATTGCCAAAAACATCAAAGAAACGGAAGAAAAAGGCATTTCCATTATTCACCAAGAATTGACGTTGGTGAAAAATATGACCGTGCTGGAAAATATGTTTCTCGGTAATGAAATGACCAAATCCGGCATTACCGACGATAATGAAATGTATCTGCGCTGTAAAACCATTTTGCAGCAAGTGCAACTTGAGGTTGATCCGAATACCAAGGTGGGTGAATTGGGATTGGGGCAGCAACAGCTGGTGGAAATCGCCAAAGCCCTCAATAAGCAAGTGCGCTTGTTAATTTTAGATGAACCGACCGCTTCCTTAACCGAGAAAGAAACGGCGATTTTGCTCAATTTGGTGAAGGATCTGAAAGCGCATAATATCGCCTGTATTTATATTTCCCATAAACTCAATGAAGTCAAAGCCATTTCCGACAAAATTTGCGTAATTCGAGACGGTGAACACATCGGCACCCGTGCGGCGGCGGGCATGAGTGAAGACGATATTATCACTATGATGGTGGGGCGTGAAATCACTTCCCTTTATCCGCACGAGGCGCATCACATCGGCGAAGAAATTTTACGGGTGGAAAACCTTTCCGCTTGGCATCCGATTAACACGCACATTAAACGGGTGAACAACGCCAATTTCCGTTTGCATAAGGGCGAAATTCTCGGTGTGGCGGGCTTGGTCGGTTCCGGTCGCACGGAAATGGCGCAATGTTTATTCGGTTCCTATATCGGCAAGTATGAAGGCGATATTTTTATTCATCACAACAAAGTTAAGATTAAAAACTGTGCCGATGCCATTGCCCATCATATCGTGATGGTGCCGGAAGATCGCAAAAAACACGGCATCGTGCCGATTATGGGCGTCGGTAAAAACATCACCTTATCGTCTTTGCGACAATTTTGTTTCGGCCAAACCGTCATTAACGAGGCTTTGGAAGAAACCGTTATTAATCAATCCATTGCAAAGCTGAAAGTGAAAACTTCTTCGCCCGAACTTGCCATCGGTCGTTTAAGCGGCGGTAATCAGCAAAAGGCGATTTTAGCCAAGTCGCTGTTGTTAAATCCGCAAATTTTGATTTTAGACGAACCGACGCGCGGTATCGACATCGGCGCGAAATATGAAATTTATAAACTGATCAATCAATTGGCGCAGGAAGGTATCGCCGTAATTGTGATTTCGTCCGAACTGCCGGAAGTGCTGGGAATCAGCGATCGCGTATTGGTAATGCACCAAGGGCAAATTAAAGCGGATTTAATTAACGATAATCTGACACAGGAACAAGTGATGGAAGCGGCGCTTAAGGAGTAATTTATGTCTAAGTTAAAATCAATTAATTTACAAGTTTATATTATGTTGATTGCGATTGTGGTGATTATGGCATTTTTCTTTTTCGCAACCGACGGGGCTTATTTGAGCGCAAGAAATATTTCCAACTTACTGCGTCAAACCGCGATCACCGGGATCTTGGCAATCGGTATGGTGTTTGTGATTATTTCCGCCGAAATCGATTTATCCGTCGGTTCGTTAATGGGCTTGCTCGGCGGTTTTGCCGCCATCACTAACGTGTGGTACGGCTGGCCGTTGCCGCTGACCATTATTGTCACCTTGCTGTTGGGATTATTACTCGGCACTTGGAACGGTTGGTGGGTGGCTTATCGTAAAGTTCCTTCCTTTATTGTAACCTTGGCGGGAATGCTGGCGTTTCGCGGGATTCTCATCGGTTTAACCAACGGTACCACGGTTTCTCCGATCAGCAACGAGATGACGTTAATCGGTCAGGGATATTTGTCTGACGTAACGGGAATGATTTTAGGGGTAATCGCCGTGTTATGCTTTGTGATGTGGGGCGCGTATCAGCGTAAAGCACGACAAAACCTTAATCTGAACGTGCCTGCCGTGACGCAGGAAACAATGAAATACGGCATTTTTGCCGTCTGCGTGTTAGGCGCAATTTATTTACTGAACGATTATCGCGGCATTCCGTTTCCGGTATTGATCTTGGCGATTTTAGCCGTCATCGGGATGTTTATTGCGCGTAAAACCGCTTTCGGACGCCATATTTACGCCATCGGCGGTAATATTGACGCAGCGCGCTTATCCGGTATCAATGTGGAAAAAGTCAAATTAATGATCTTCGCCATTAACGGCTTAATGGTGGCGATTGCAGGACTGATTTTAAGCGCCCGCTTAGGTGCCGGCGCGCCTTCCGCCGGACAAAATGCGGAGTTGGATGCCATCGCCGCCTGCGTGATCGGCGGCGCCAGTTTGGCGGGTGGTATCGGCAGCGTGTACGGCGTGGTAATCGGCGCGTTAATTATCGCCTTATTGGACAACGGCATGAGTATGCTGGACGTGCCGACCTTCTGGCAGTACATCGTCAAGGGTTCCATTTTATTACTCGCCGTTTGGATGGATACCATGAGCAAGAAAAAAATGTAATCGATCTCCGTTAAAAAACACCCTTAAAAACGACCGCACTTTTCAGCCGAAAGTGCGGTAATTTTTTGAGCCGAATCACATCCTGAGAAGAAAGCGTTTCCTCTTTTTGATTATTTGTGTATCTTAAACGCAGTTTGTAATGAAGGAATGCACAATGACTCACGAGCAAAAATATTACCGTATCGCATTGTTATTTAACGCGAATAAAGTCTATGATCGGGGAGTGGTGGAAGGTGTCGGACAGTATTTGCAGGTCTCGCAATCCACTTGGGATATTTTTGTGGAAGACGATTTCGTTTATCATCGCGACACCATCGAGAGCCTGTCGATTGACGGCATTATTGCCGATTTTGACGATCCGGAAACCGTCGAATTGTTACAAAATGTCAAGGTGCCCATTATTGCAGTGGGCGGTTCTTATCAAAATCCCGCTTATTATCCCGATTATCCTTATGTGGCGACGGATAATTATGCGTTGGTGGAAAGCGCATTTTTACATTTAAAGCAAAAAGGCATTAACCAGTTTGCGTTTTACGGTTTGCCCACGGATAACGAGCGGCATTGGGCGAACGAACGGCGTGATGCCTTCGTCAGTTTAATGCGCAAATACGAACATCAAAGTGCGGTCTATTTAGGCGACAAAATTCATTCCGCCAACTGGCGTGATGCTCAAGCCAAGTTAGGCGAGTGGCTGCAAACGTTGCCGCAACATACCGGTATTATTGCGGTGACGGATGCGCGCGCCAGACATTTGCTGCAAGCCTGCGAATATCTCAAAATCGCCGTACCCGAACAGCTTTGCGTGATCGGCATTGATAACGAAGAACTGATTCAATATTTGTCGCGGGTTTCGCTGTCATCGGTGGTGCAAGGCACCAAGCAAATCGGTTATCAGGCGGCCAAAATGCTGCATTATCTGCTCAACGGACAAAAAGTCAGCCATACGCCGATTTTGATTCCGCCGCTGAAAGTGGAACAACGCAGCTCGACGGATTACCGCTCGTTGCAGGATCCTTTCGTGATTCAGGCGATGCACTACATTCGTCATCGCGCCTGCCAAGGCATTAAAACCGAACAGGTGTTGGATCACTTACGGATTTCGCGTTCCAATTTGGAACAGCGTTTTAAAGAGGAAATGAACAAAACCATTCATCAGGTGATCCACGAAGAAAAACTGGAACGGGCGAAATATATGCTGCGTTTCACCGATATATCCATTCAGGAAATCGCCGAAGTGTGCGGCTATCCGTCATTGCAGTATTTCTACGCCGTATTCCGAAAAGAATATAATCAGACACCGAAAGAGTTTCGGGAGATGGGGCGAAATTAGGTTTTCGCTAAAAGTGCGGTCAAAAATTTCGTCGTTTTAATCGTTTAAATAAATTCACATCCCGTTTCCGTCACCGCCAAAACGGAAGCCGTCTCTCCCCAATCGCCTAAGACAATGCGTTCAAAATGCGGCGGAATTTGATGGATATCTTGTCGGTGAGTATGACCGTGGATTAAACGGGTAACCTTGAATTGCTCCATGGTTTGCAACACAGCGGCGTGATTCACATCCATAATTTCCGCCGCTTTATATTGTTTATCGGCACGACTTTGAGCGCGAATTTTCTCGGCAATTTTTAACCGCACTTTTAACGGCAGCCATAGAAACAGGCGTTGACGCCATTTTTGCCGGACTTTTTTACGAAATTGTTGGTACTTTACATCGTCGGTGCAAAGCGTATCGCCGTGGCAAATCAGGGTGGGCGTTCCGTATAAATCAATGCGCTGATAATCGGGCAACAATTGCAAGCCGCAACGTTGGGCAAATGTTTTACCAAGCAGAAAATCGCGGTTGCCGTGAATAAAATAACAGGGAATCTGCCGTTCGCTCAGGCGGTGGATTTGCTCTTGCACCAAGTCAATCAGCGGAGAGGTTTCATCGTCGCCGATCCAAAAATCAAACAGGTCGCCCAAAATATACAATGCCTCACCCTGCGGCGCTTGATTTTGCATAAAATCGACGAATAATCGGGTTAGCTGCGGGCGGTTTTCACTGAGGTGTAAATCAGCGATAAAATAAGTTTTTTTCATGGTAGTTTCTACCCATAGAATGCTATTTTCGCTATACTTTAGCAAATTTTCCCAAGGTTATAAATTATGTTGAAATTACTCAGAGCGATTGTCGTTATTCTTTGTTGTATTGTGATCAGTACGTTGGGTACGCTTTATTCTTGCGTTCGTTTTCGAAATCCGAATAACGTCAGCGTAGTGGCGCGTTGGTTCGGACGCTTATATCCGCTGTTCGGTTTGCAGGTGGAACACCGCTTTGCGCCCGGTGCGGATAAAGTGGGACGCTGCATTTATATCGGTAATCATCAGAATAACTACGATATGGTGACCATTTCTTATATGGTGATGCCGCGCACGGTCAGCGTGGGTAAGAAAAGTTTGATTTGGGTGCCGTTTTTCGGGATTGTGTATTGGATCACCGGTAATATTTTTCTTGATCGCGATAATCGCAGCAAAGCGCACAGCACGATGACGGAATTAGCGCGCCGTATTAACGATGACGATCTGTCCGTTTGGATGTTTCCGGAAGGCACGCGCAGTCGCGGACGGGGTCTATTACCGTTTAAAACCGGCGCCTTCTATGCGGCGATTGCCGCCGGTGTGCCGATAGTGCCGGTGGTTTGTTCGACTACGCACAATCAAATTGATCTGAACCGTTGGGATAACGGCAAGGTAATCTGTGAAATATTACCGCCGGTGGATACCTCCGCTTACAGCAAAGACAATGTACGTGAACTGGCGGAATATTGTCATCAATTAATGGCGACGCGCATCGCCGAATTAGATGCGGAGATCGCTCAAGGAAAATAAGGCAGGCACATTCCATGAACCGCTCACGCCGACTGTTTTGTAAAACAACGTTAATTTCGACCGCACTTGCGGCAATGCCTGCGCCTTTATTGGCAGCGGAGCGTCAGCCGTTAAAAATTCCGCCGTTAATCGAAAGTCGACGCGGTAAACCGGTGTTACTGGGAATGGAAAGTACGCAAGTCAGCCTGTCGGATAATACTTTAACGGAGGTTTGGGGATTTAACGGTCAGTATTTAGGTCCGACGGTTAAGGTGAAAAAAGGCGATTTCGTCAAATTAAGTTATCGCAATAATCTGTCGCAAGCCGTTTCCATGAATATTCAGGGATTACAAATCGCCAGTGAATTGATGGGCGGCATTGCCCGTTATTTCAAAAGCGGCGAAAGCTGGTCGCCGATTGTGCCTATTACCCAACCCGCCGCCACCTGCTATTATCACGCTTGCACCCTCGCCAATTCCGCTTACCAAACCTATCGCGGACTGGTCGGTTTATGGATTGTAGAAGATGACGACAGCCGTAAGGCGCAGCTTCCGCAGAAATACGGCGTAAACGATATTCCGTTAATCCTACAGGATTTACAGCTCAACAGCGAAGGCACGCAATTATTCCACCAAAACGAACCGCACTTTTTCGGTAACCGTTTGTTTGTCAACGGTCAGGAAGCGCCTTATTTTGACGTTCAACGCGGTTGGGTGCGTCTGCGCATTTTGAACGCCTCCGTTTCGCGCCCTTTTGAGTTACGCTTGGATGATGGCAGAGATATGTTGATTATCGCGCAAGATCAGGGCTTTTTGCCGCAAAGTAAAAAAGTGAAAAGTCTGTTTATCGGGACGGGAGAACGGGTCGAGTTGCTGATTGATCTGAACGAAGGAGAAAAAGTTACTTTAATCGCCGGCGAAAAACGCGGTTTTATGGATAAAGTCGCGCTGTTTTTTGACTCGGATAACCAACTGTTAGATAACACTGTGTTGGAATTGCGCCCGCAGGGTTTACAATCGGCATTCAATAATAAACCGGACGCTCAATTTGCCAATAGCGCACAACCGCCGAAAACCGTTACGCAGGAACGTACTTTTGAATTGGACACCATTAACGCGATGATCAACCAAAAGCGTTTTGATCCGCGCCGTATTGACGTTAATGCCAAATTAGGTTCTACCGAACGTTGGATTGTCCGCACAAGCGAACCGACGGGTTTTCGTATTCAGGGTGCCAAATTTATTGTTGAAAGCGTCAATGCTCAAATGAGCGAAGACAGCGAATTGGTTTGGAAAGATACGGTTTGGGTGAACGGTACGGTTCGGTTGCTGGTCAAATTCGATAATTTATCCTCCAATATGCAACCCTTTATTTTCGGCTCGTCGGATTTAATGCTGGCGGATAAAGGCGCTATCGGCTTAATTGTGGTGCAATAAGCATATAAAGCCGGTTATTCAGCAATTTTTATTTATTGGATATTTTGCTCTTCTTAACTTCATTCCATACCCTAAAGTTCAAATACATCAAAATCTTGTGATCCCGATCGCAAACTTCACAAATAAAATTGACCTACGCTTTTTTCTGTGTAAATTTCTTAATCAGATGAAAACCTTAATTGTGTTGTGGTTTTGATCTTATTGTGTCATATCAAGATATTATTTAGAACTCAGCGAGGTAGTTATGATGTTAAATTCTTTTTTGAAGGATCTCGAAACTATCGTCAATATCGATTCTTATAGTTATGATCCCGAAGGAAAAGCCAAAATAGTGGCGTTTCTTAAAGATAAGTTCGACTCAATCGGTTGGATAACCAAGGAACAACATTTGGATGACAAAGTCGGCTCCGCATTAATCTGTATGAATACGGAAGCCGACTTTTTTGATGTGGTGTTATCCGGACATATGGATACGGTGTTTAAAGCGGGAACGGCAAAAGAAAGACCGTTCCGTATTGAAGGCAATCATATCACCGGACCGGGCGCATACGATATGAAACCCGGTTTGCTGCAAGCCTTTTATGCCTGTAAAAAACTGACGGAAAACAACGAATTGGGCGATGCCAAAATTTGTATTGTGTTTAATCCCGATGAAGAAATCAGTTCTATTTATTCCCGTCCGTTACTGGAAGCGTTAGCGAAAAAAACCAACTATGCGGTGATCTTGGAATCCGCCCGTATTAACGGTAACTTTGTTAACGAACGCAAAGGCATTGCCAAGTATGTAATTGAATTTTTAGGACAATCCGCTCATGCAGCGGTAGATCCGCAAAACGGCGCCAATGCCATTAACGCTTTTTTGCATATCGGACAAATGCTGTTGGACAGTGCGGCGCCCGATAAAGGCACAACCATCAATATCGGTACGGTAGAAGGCGGAACCACACCGAATACGGTACCCGAATACGTTAAAATTCAAGTAGATTGCCGTTTTACCAATTTGGATGAAACCAAGCGTTTAAACGATATTATTTACGGTTTAAATGATTCTGTGACTAAAGAAAATGTACGCATTAAAGTCAGCGGCGGTTTAACCCGTCCGCCTTGGGCAAGAAGTGAGAAAGGGCTGCAATTTTGCGCCGCAGTGGACAAAATCAAGCAACGTTTGGGTATTCAAGCGGATTGGGCATCCACACCCGGCGGGTCGGACGGTAATTTCTTTGCGGCATTAGGCGTACCGACCATTGACGGTATGGGACCG
>JBHBXR010000096.1:0-7551 GCA_041795785.1 Mesocricetibacter sp. | reverse complement strand
TGTGTTTTATCCAGAATTGCTTTTTGCGCTTCTTCAGTCGGGTTTTGCATAACTTTCACGCTGTCCAAAACTAACTCGTTAGATAAAACCAAAGCCGCTTTCATCTTATCTTTCAGGCCTTTTACTTCTTCACTCTTAATATCAAGCGCATCTAAACCTTTTTGGATTTCTGCCACTTTAGCGCCAAAATCTTTCACCGCAGCATCAATTTGCGCAGGATCTTGGGTTGCCATTTTTTGTTGGAATTCTTGTTGGAAAGCCATTTGAGATTGATTCTGAGCGGCTTGCCAGTCTGTCAGTTTTTTAAGATCGGCAGCCGGATCCGCTTTGTTACAAGCAACAACAAAGAATGAGAATAGTGCTACCGCACCAAGTTTGATTAATTTGTTCATTAAATCTTCCTTATAAAGATTACTAGGATAAAAACTCACATACAAGTTATGTGAGGCGGATAATTTTACAACCGAATAAACTTTTTGCCAACTAAAACAACGTAATTTCGCTCATAAAACATACAAAACTTATTTCAAATAAAGCGACTATGTCAGCCAAACGGTTTAATCAAGGCGTTAATTATCCAAAATTTTGACTAATTCCACACCGAATTTATGTCGCCAACCTTTCATTAATTCGGGTAATTTGTTCGGATTTTTTGCTTTTAGCCACACCCATTTCATTAAGTTTTCCAAACTGCGCCGGCTTGCAATTAAATCGGGCGATAAATCAGACGGCGAAAGCTGTTGCAATTTCTCCTGCAAATGCTTAATAGTTTTTTTATAGCGTGGATCATCCGATAGTTTCACAATCGGCGACGGATAATCCGTTTCATCATAGCGTTTTGCTTGTTCTACAAGTTGTAATAATTTTTTTCCGTGAATACGTACTTCGTGCGTGCTTAAACCGAGATTTAATAATTCCGAAGTATGCTTCGGATTATGTTTCGCCACCAACCACAGGTTTTCGCCTTTCACGACAAAGTTCAACGCCAAATCCCGTTTAATCGCTTCTTCCTGTCGCCATTTTGCCAATAACTTCAGCCGCATTAACTCCAACGGAGTCAATTTCCATGCGTTGGGTATATTCAAATAAGCATTATCCGTTTCTTTTGCATCAAGGCGTTTGTCCAACAACATTTCACAATCAAATTCGACCGCACTTTGCCATTCGGTTTTTGCCAATTCGCTTTGCATTTGCTGATACAACGGCAATAGATACCATACATCCGCCGCCGCATAATGAAGCTGTTTGTCCGATAGCGGGCGCGCCAGCCAGTCGGTGCGAGATGCGCCTTTATCCAATTCCAATGAAAAATAATGCTGAATTAAGGTCGCAAATCCCGTTGAATTGGGAAAGCCGAGAAAACCCGCCATAATTTGGGTATCCGTCAGCGGGGTCGGCAGCTGTTGAAAATAATGTTGCAACACTTCTAAATCTTCATAACAAGCGTGTAGCACTTTTCTCACCTTTTGATCGGCTAATAACGCGACAAAAGGAGAAAAATCATTGATTTCCATAGGATCAATCAAACTCACCCGTTCGCCGTCATAAAGCTGGATTAAGCCGAGTTTGGGATAATATGTGCGCGTGCGGATAAATTCCGTATCTAATGCGACCGCAGTTTTGCCTTGCGCCTGCTGACAGACTTCCGCTAAGGCTTCATCACTAGTAATCAGATTAAAGTGCGGTCGGTTTTTGAGTTCTTTTACAACATTCATATCAGTTTAATTTGACGGACGTTTTGCCAATTCTTCATCACGCAACACACGGCGTAAAATTTTTCCGACATTGCTTTTCGGCAGTTCATCGCGAAATTCAATATCTTTCGGCACTTTATAGCCGGTTAAATGCTGACGACAGTGTTTACGTAATTCGTCGTGGGTTAAATCAGCATCTTTTTTCACCACAAAAATTTTAATTGTTTCGCCCGACACTTCATTCGGCACGCCGATAGCCACCACCTCGGCGACTTTATAATTGAGCATTACCACATCTTCAATTTCATTCGGATAAACATTAAAACCCGAAACGATGATCATGTCTTTTTTACGATCCACAATACGCAGACTATAAGTTTCGTCCATCAAAACAATATCGCCGGTCGCCAACCAACCGTCCTTCAACACTTCGGCGGTCGCTTCCGGACGTTGCCAATAACCCAACATGACTTGCTCGCCTTTTACCCAAAGCTCGCCCGCCTCACCGATAGCGGCTTCGCTGCCGTCGTCTTTAATAATCTTAATATCCGTATTCGGCACCGGCACGCCGATAGTGCCGTTATGTTTCACCACATTAATCGGGCAGGCGGCAATTAACGGCGAGCATTCCGTCATGCCGTAGCCTTCAATAATGCTGCAACCGGTAGTTTCATGCCAACGGGTTGCCACAGACTGCTGCACCGCCATACCGCCGCCGACGGACAATTTTAATGCAGAAAAATCAATTTCTTTGAAATTTTCATTATTTAACAATGCGTTAAATAACGTATTCACCCCTGTAATCGCAACAAAACGGTGTTTTTTCATTTCTTTGATAAAACCGTCAATATCGCGCGGGTTAGTAATAAGTATCGCAGTTATCCCCAATTCGATAAACAGCAAACAATTTACCGTCAAGGCAAAAACGTGATAAAGCGGCAGCGCCAAAATCGCTTCGCGTACATTTTTATGATCTCCGACAAAAGGCTCTGCAATCCATTTGGCTTGGAACACGTTAGTAATAATATTTCCGTGTGACAACATTGAACCTTTGGCAATGCCCGTTGTGCCGCCGGTATATTGCAAAAAGGCAAGATCATCGCGCGCCACTTCAGGTCTGATATATTGACGGTGTTTACCTACGCTTAAGGCTTCGCGGAAAGTGGACGCGTTCGGCAGTTTATATTTCGGCACTAATTTTTTGATATATTTCACGACAAAATTGACTAACGTGCGTTTGCCGAAGGAAAGCTGATCGCCCATACGGGTTAAAATGACGTGCTTTACTTCCGTATTAAACACCACTTTTTCTACCGTAGAAGCAAAATTGGATACCACAACAATCGCTTTCGCACCGCTGTCTTGCAGTTGGTGTTCCAGTTCGCGCGGCGTATAAAGCGGATTGACGTTCACCACCACCAAACCGGCGCGTAATATGCCGAAAAGCGCAATGGGATATTGCAACAGGTTAGGCATCATTAATGCCACCCGCTCGCCTTTTTTCAGTTTCAATTCGTTTTGCAAATAGGCGGCAAAGGCGCGACTGCGTTCTTCCAATTTACGAAAGGTCAGGGTTTGCCCCATATTGACGTAAGCCGCGCGATCGGGATGTTTGCGTATGGCTTTATCAAACATATCCAAAATCGACGTATATTTTGACGTATCTATTACACGCTCCGCACCTTCCGGATAGTTTTGAAACCAAATTTTTTCCATTGTGTTTCCTTACTTATTGTTATTTTTATTCAGTATAAATTGTAACGTAATTTAGGTTGCGGCGGGAACAAGCGGTAACCGATCCCGAAACCGAAATGGCGCTCATACCAATAATCCTCCCAATCCAACGGATCATAATAATATTCCTGCACTAAACGCCATTGCTTATAAGTTGTTGCCTCAACGAGGGGATATTGATAATCCGCTTGATCAATTTTCCCCGTTTCTTTGCCTTTCAATAAACCGACAACGGTAATATATTGTTCTTTCAAACTTTCAGGATCAACAAAACCCGGCAGATAGGCGATAAAGCGTCCTTCCGAGTTTGATTCCACTATCGGTTTGGCGGAAAATCTGCTCACCGGCAGGCTGAGCACTTCCACTTTGGTTTTATCTTTCAACGCCGTCGCCGCAATCACTTTGCCGCCTAAACGCACTTTTTTACATTCGCAACGATAATCGTCGCTTTCTATTTTTTGCAGGCTTTGAATCGTAAACTTATCGGCTTCCAAGCCTTGCGGCGGAGATATACAGCCGCTCAGCAACAATGCCAACAAAGGTAAAATCAATCGCTTTTTCATTTTATACCTCCTCTGCTTTGCAAAGAATAAGACTGAAAAATAAGGCTATTCCCGTCCCGGCAATTTTTTCCACGTCACTTCATTGCGCAAATAAACGGGCTCGATTTCGACCGCACTTATCATCCGTTTGTTATACCATAACGGTAGCGCAAGCGACAGCATATAACGGGCGGACGGTAGTTCAATCGTTGATGCTTCGGCAATATCCGCTTCCGAAAGCTGCGTATAGGCTTGCCAGCCCGTCCCCACGCCAAGGGGTTTCGGTGTCTTTCCTTGTCCGCTGCCGTGCATTTGTTCCAACATTTTTTGCGGTGAGCCGACCTGTTCTTCCACTAGCGGTTGCCAATGTAAAAACTCGCCGAATTCCGACCGCACTTTTTTCGCCTCGAATTGTGCGAAATAAACCTCGTTCATACGCGCATCAATCGCCGCAATTACCCGCTCCGCCCGATATTGTTCATAGGCAGCCTGCGCCATGGCACTGAGATTGGAAATCGGGATCACCGGTAAATCCGCGCCCAACGCCAAACCTTGCGCAATTCCCGCGCCGACACGCACACCGGTAAAACTGCCCGGTCCGCGTCCGAACACCAGTGCATCCACTTGATTTAAACCGATTCCCGATTGCGCCAAAAGGTCATCAATCATCGGCAGAATACGCTTAGTGTGCGTACGCTGCGCCAGTTCGTCGCAATAAGTTTTTTCGCCTCTATGCAATAAGGCGACGGAACAGGCTTCCGTTGAGGTATCTAAAGCTAATAATGTTAAATTATTCATTCAATTATCCGTTTTGAATATGTTGCAGAAATTCTACCACTTTTGCCAAATCTCTGGTACGTTTTGCCTTCGGCAAACTCTTCAGAAAGGTTTCACCGTAAGGACGGGTAACTAAACGACTGTCACAAATAATCACCGCACCGCGATCGGTTACATCGCGAATCAATCGTCCGACCCCTTGTTTTAAAGCAATTACCGCTTCCGGAATCTGGATGTCGGTAAAGGGTTCGCCACCCTGTAACTGACAATCTTCAATACGCGCTTTAAGCAGCGGTTCATCAGGCGCGGTGAAAGGCAGTTTGTCAATAATCACTAAAGACAGGGCATCACCGCGTACATCCACCCCCTCCCAAAAACTTGACGTCGCCACTAACACGCTGTGTTCTTCATTAACAAACTGCTCCAGTAATTTCGTTTTTGCCGTTTCACCCTGTAATAACACGGATAACCCGCTGTGCTCACGGAAGTATTCCGCCAAGCCTTTCATCATAAAATACGAGGTGCAAAGCACGAAGCAGCGTCCTTTGTTCGTTTCGATAATCGGCAACAACATTTCACCCAGTTTATCGGTCGTGTTGTGTTGATTGCTGCCCGGCAAATAACGCGGTACGCACAACAGCGCTTGTTCGGCATAATTAAACGGGCTTTGCAAAACTTTTTGCTGTGCCTTCTCAATGCCCAAACGTTGACAAAAATGCGCAAAGCTACCACCGACTTCTAAGGTTGCCGAGGTAAAAATCCATGCGGCGTCACTGGATTTTATTTGTTCGCCGAATTTGTCGGCGACGGTCAGCGGTGTAATATGTAAGCCGAATTGACGGTTAAAAGTTTCATACCAATAGCAATAACCGGTAATCGTGGTGTCCGATAAACGCTTGAATTGGTTTTTAATCGTGTTGATACGCTCGAAAATGCTGTCCAAGGTTTGTGAACGACCGAGCGCCAGTTTGATCACTTCGGCGGTAAAATCCAATTTTTCCTGTAAAATTTCTACCCCTTTTTTGACCGCACTTTGACTAAGCAATTCACGCCAGTTGCCGCGTTGATTGCCTTCACCCAACAGCAAACGAAAATCCTGCACCATTTTCAACAGATGATCCGACGCTACGCCGAGTTGTCGCATATCTTTTAGTTCCGTGCGGTAAACGATATTAATATCTTTACAAATATCAAACAGTTGACGCGAAGTTAAAGACTGTCCGAAATATTGAGCGGCAATATCCGGCAGTTGATGGGCTTCGTCAAAAATGATCACTTGCGCATTGGGAATCAGCTCGCCGAAACCGTTTTCTTTCACCGCCATATCGGCACAAAACAAATGATGATTAACCACCACCAAGTCCGCCGCCAACGCCCGTTTGCGCGCCGCAACCACATAGCAATCGCCGTAATTGGGGCAATCCGCTCCCAAACAGCTATCCGTAGTGCTGATTAACTGCGGCAAAATCGGGCTGTCTTCCGCCAATTCTACACATTCGGATAAATCGCCGCTGTGCGTGGCGTTATTCCATTTACGCACTTTGGAAAGATCCGCCAACACGGAACGATCGCCCAATACGCCCTGCGCAATCACCTGATCCAAACGTTCCAAACACAAATAATTGGCGCGCCCTTTTAACAACGCAATTTTTCCCGTGTAATTCAATGCGTCTTTAATCGCCGGTAAATCACGGTTAAATAATTGATCCTGCAAATTTTTAGAGCCGGTGGAAATAATGGTTTTCTTTTTAGCCAACAGCGCAGGCGCAAGATATGCAAAGGTTTTGCCCGTTCCCGTGCCCGCTTCAATAACCAACGCGCCTTTATTTTCAATCGTTTTTTCAACCGCACTTGCCATTTCAAGCTGTTCCGAACGGGGACGAAAGTTTTTGATCTTTCGACTTAATTCGCCGTCTTCGGAAAATACCCGAATGATTTGTTTGCTATCCGCCATTATTCTTATTCATTTATTAATAATTTGCGGTATATTGTAGCAAACCCTCCGTCTAAAACCGAATAAAAAGGAAATATTATGGAACGTAAATTCATCAAACAAATCGCGCCTGAATTAAGTCTTCATCAATATAATGAAATCCCCGTGCTTAAGCTGCAACATTCGCTCGGCTCGGCGGAAATCGCTTTACAGGGCGCGCAGTTACTCAGCTGGCAACCGCAAGGCGCAAAACAGGATGTATTATGGTTAAGCGAAATCGAACCTTTCAAAGTGGGCAATGCTATCCGTGGCGGCGTGCCGGTTTGCTATCCTTGGTTCGGTCCGGTGAAAGAACCGATGCACGGCTATGCCCGTATCAGTCTTTGGCAGTTAAGCGATTATGCGATTAGCGCGGAAAAAGTGCGGTTGGAATTTTCTCTGTTTTCATCGAATCATCTGATCGAAGCCAAATTGACTATGACGTTTTCCGACCGGTGCGAACTGCGTTTCACCCACTATGGCGCGGAACCGGCTCAAGCGGCACTGCATACCTATTTCAATATCGGCGATATTGAATCGCTTTCCGTGGAAGGCTTGCCGACCCGCTGTTTTAACAAACTCAGCGGTCAGCAAGAAGACGTGCCTTCACCGCGTCAAATCGGCGAAAACGTCGATTGTATTTACGCTATCGAAAGCCCTACCCTACACACTATTGTTGATCCGTCCCTTCAACGCAAAATTCAAGTGGAACAACTGGACGCAACGGATACCGTGCTATGGAACCCGTGGCACAAACCGACGGGCGGTATGAGCGAGCAGGGATATAAAACCATGGTATGCGTAGAAACCTGTAAAATTAATCGGTTATTAG
>JBHBXR010000095.1:0-3365 GCA_041795785.1 Mesocricetibacter sp. | reverse complement strand
ATTAAGAGAAAGAAAAAGTGCGGTGGATTTTTTTGACGTTTTTAAAACGCTGCTAAAATCCACCGCACTTTTATCCGATTATTCGATTATTCGATTATTTTACAATTTCATAGCAAGGCTCATAAGCATCGCCACCCGGCAGTTTCATTCTGTGTTGAACGACGAAGTCTTGTAACACCCGATCGATTTTTTCCATCAATTTCGGATCGCCGTGTAGTTGGAATTTGCCCTTTTCTTCAATCAAATCCTGCGTTTCGGCTTTAATATTTCCCGCTACGATGCCCGAGAAAGCGCGGCGCAGATTAGCTGCCAGTTCCATTGGAGTTTGAGTTAAGTGTAAATCAAGGTTTGCCATATTTTCGTGCGTCGGAACAAACGGTTGTTGAAAATCGGAGGCGATATGCAACGACCAGTTAAAACCGTAGCTGTCCGCATTTTGATAGCGCTGTTCTTTGATTTCATGCATTGCTGCTTTCATGTGACGGGCGACGGCTTCCGGATCGTCAATAATGATTTCATATAGATCCTGCGCCTGTTTGCCTAAGGTTTCACCTACGAAACGGTCAATGGTGGCGAAATAATCCGCACTTTCTTTCGGACCGGTTAAAATCAACGGCAATTTTTGCGCGTGATTCGCCGGATCTAACTTCAAACCTAAAATATACATAAATTCTTCAAAAGTACCCGGACCGCCCGGAAAGATTACAATGCCATGACCGATACGCACGAACGCTTCCAAGCGTTTTTCAATATCCGGCATAATAATCAATTCATTTACAATCGGATTCGGCGGCTCGGAAGCAATAATCGAGGGCTCGGTGATACCGATAAAGCGACTGTTTTTATAACGTTGATTGGCGTGTCCGATTGCCGCACCTTTCATTGGCGCTTCCATTACGCCGGGACCGCAACCGGTGATAATGTTCAATTCACGCAAACCCAGTTCCGTTCCCACTGCTCGGCAATATTGATATTCCACCTGATTGATGGAGTGACCGCCCCAACACACCACTAAATTAGGCGATTCACCTACAATCAAGGTTTTAGCGTTGCGCAGAATACTAAACACCATATTGGTAATATGGGCGGAATCCTGATTGCCGTCCCAATTCAAGCGTTGACTCATTACATTAACGAATAAAATATCACGCAGCACGGCAAACAGGTTGTATTGAATGTTGCGAATGATTTTATCGTCTACAAACGCATCATCGGGCGGATTATGCAGTTCTAAGGTCACACCTCGTTCGCATGCGACCAAATTGATGTCAAAATCGGGATATTTACTTAATAATTCACGGCTGTCATCGGTAACCGCACCGGAATTTAACACGGCAAGAGAACTGTTGCGGTAAAGCGTGTAAAGTTCGCTTTTGGCTTTTTTGGTTAATAGCTCAACTTCTAAATGAGAAAGCTGATCCATGCTGCCTCTGGGATTAACGTAATAAATATTACTCATAAAATTTCCTTATATTTAAATGCCCGAATGATTGCAGAACCTCATACAATCTTGCATGTCACCGTGGAAAGAAAGTACGAAGCCGTAATACTTCTTCACTCGGAGAGATAAAAGGCGAAACAATTTGTAGTAACTTGATATGAAATTAAGCGGATTTATATTGAATTATGCTGCCTCGTTCCGTATCCCAGTCCACCTCTACGATAGTTGACGGATAAAATCCGATAGGATTTCTGCCGCATAACTCTGTAATAATCTCCCCGACTAAGGGCAAATGCGAAATCAATAACACGGTTTGAGCGTTCTGATCGGCAAGAACGGCAAGATAATCACTGACCAGTTCGGGATTGCCGTAAGGGGTAATTGCGTCCCAAATCTCGTGTTTTTCGATAAGACGGTTATCATAGCTTTGATTAATATATTCAAACGTTTCCAACGCGCGACTATAAGGGCTGACCAATACTTTATCTAATTCCGGCGCAATGGATTTCAGCCAATTTCCTTGAGTAATGGCTTGTCGTTGACCGTTGTCGGTTAATTTACGGGCTTTATCCGATTGTGCCATCATTTCGGCTTCGCCGTGGCGCATAATAAAAATCTTCATATAATCAGCATTCCTAAAACACGATGATGCGGAAATATAATCGGATTTTTCCCTAAAAGTCAAAAGGAAATTTTTATCCCGCCGATCTCGATCTCCTTAGTATTTCAGCGTATAATACGCGCAGTTTTTATTCTATAGTGATAAAATCATCAAACTAATCCTTTTCTCAATCATATCGAAAGCAAATTACGGAGTAATTAATGTCCAGAAGACTAAGAAGAACCAAAATTGTATGTACTATGGGACCGGCAACGGATCGCGGAAATAATTTGGAAAAAATTATTGCAGCGGGCGCTAATGTTGTGCGCATGAACTTCTCGCACGGCACACCGGACGACCATATTCAACGTGCGCAACGCGTGCGTGAAATCGCAAAAAAATTAGGTAAACACGTCGCGATTTTAGGTGACTTACAAGGTCCTAAAATTCGTGTTTCCACGTTTAAAGAAGGTAAAATTTTCTTAGATGTCGGTGATAAGTTTGTTTTGGATGCGGAATTGCCGAAAGGGGAAGGCGATCAACAAGCCGTCGGTTTAGACTACAAAACATTACCGCAAGACGTAGTGCCGGGCGATATTTTGTTGTTGGATGACGGTCGCGTTCAATTAAAAGTATTGTCTACGGAAGGGGCGAAAGTGTTCACCGAAGTGACCGTCGGCGGTCCTTTGTCCAATAACAAAGGGATTAATAAATTAGGCGGCGGTTTATCCGCAGATGCACTGACGGAGAAAGATAAAGCGGATATTATTACGGCAGCGCGTATTGGTGTCGATTTCTTAGCTGTATCTTTCCCACGTTCAAGTGCGGATATTAACTATGCTCGTCAATTAGCCAAAGAAGCCGGTTTGAATGCACAAATCGTGGCTAAAGTGGAACGCGCGGAATCGGTCGTGGATGATGCGGCGATGGATGATATTATCTTAGCTTCCGATGTCATCATGGTTGCTCGCGGTGACTTAGGGGTTGAAATCGGCGATCCTGAGTTAGTCGGCGTACAGAAAAAATTAATCCGCCGTTCACGTAAATTAAATCGTGTAGTAATCACGGCAACGCAAATGATGGAGTCTATGATCAGCAATCCGATGCCGACCCGTGCGGAAGTAATGGACGTGGCAAATGCGGTGTTGGACGGAACAGACGCAGTAATGCTTTCTGCGGAAACCGCAGCCGGTCAATATCCGTCGGAAACCGTTGCGGCAATGGCGAAAGTTTGTTTGGGTGCGGAAAAAATGCCTAGCATCAATGTTTCTCGCCACCGTATGGATGTGCAGTTCTCTACCATTGAGGAGTCCGTTGCTTTCT